>JBILUX010000132.1:0-3746 GCA_044370765.1 Candidatus Planktophila sp.
TGCAGTGTCAAAATCAGGTGCCTCAATAACGCCTAAGACAGGACCAAACCACTCATTCATATGGCTCCATGAACCTGGCCGAACTCCAATCTTGACTCCCGGTGACCACAGATAGCCTGTCGCATCCAATGCCTGCGGTGCTACTAACCAGCTCTCGCCCTCTTCCAACGTTGTTAGCGCTCGAAGGAGTGCGCCAGTCGGCGGATGTATCAAGGGACCAACTGCAGTCGATGTTAATTGCGACGATGCAGTTGTCAGAGTTTGAACAGCATCTTTGAGTTGATGAATGAAGGCGGGATTTCGGTAGACACCGGTTTCAACAATCGCCAAACTTGCTGCGCTACATTTTTGTCCGGCGTGTCCAAATGCCGACTGCACCAAATCCTTTACCGCGTTATCAATATCGGCACTTGCCGAAATTAGGATCGCATTCTTTCCACTAGTTTCAGCTAATAGATTTAAATCGCCTCTCCATGAGGTGAATAGATTCGCCGTTTCAAAGGCTCCCGTTAAAATCAGTGCATCTACTTGCTTATGCGAAACTAAGTATCGTCCAACCTCATCATCCCGAGTCGATACAAATTGCAGAACATCTTTGGGAACACCGGCGCTCCACAGATACTGCGCCATCAACCATGCTGTAGCGACGGTTTCAGGGGCAGATTTTAGAATTACCGTATTTCCAGCAGCCAATGCCGCGCAGACACCGCCAAGCGGGATTGCAAATGGAAAATTCCAGGGTGGCACAATTACAACAACACCAACAGGCGTTGAACCCTGCTCCTTTTCACGTGAAGAAAGGGCATAGAAACGAGCGAAATCAATTCCCTCACTGACTTCGGGATCGGCCTCAGAGTAAGTCTTTCCCGCATCCCTAGACATTGTGGAAATAATTCTCGCTCTATCACTATCCATAAGATGGGCCGCTTTTGCCAAAATCTCTCCACGACTAAGAGCTCCTAATGAACTCCAGTTTGTTATCGCAAGGCGTGCTGCTTCAAAGGCCATATCAACTAACTCCGATGTAGCGATGCTGTATCGATACCACTGGCTACCCTGCTCATTTGGTGTTAATCCATCCACGAAATCATCTACACGCACTTCATTTCCTGCAACGACCAATGGAATAGTTAGCGTGTCATCGGAGTAAATACTCTTTAACTCACTCTGTAATTTTCGTATAAAGAGTGGATTGGTTGCATCGCTATCGCTGGCGTTAATAAAAATACCTTGTGAATACTCCTGCTCTGCATTTTCTAAGTGGAGGTTATGTCGACGCGATTTTGTTGAAATAGTATGGCGATCGCGGATTGAGGCTAAAAAACGCTCTCTCTGCTCGGAAAAACCCACTTTATCTTGAGCAATATCAAATGAGGCGCGAAGGTAGTTATCGGTAGAAGTATTCTCATCCAGTCTTCGAACAAGATAAGCAACTGCAGTAGGAAAGTTCTCATATTGCGTAACCGGCGTATATAGGAGCACTCGAGGGGTGCGACTGGAGATGGCTAATGATTCAGCATTTGCCATTCCCTCCAACATCTCTATATCGAGTTGGTTCTCTACCCCGCGCATCTTTGCCACTTCAATCGCCCACGCAAGGTGAAAGAGGTTGTGGCTAGCAATACCGATTCTTACCGCGGCAGAGTTTTCAGCCCGCAATGCACAATCGATCAGACGCGTGTAGCTGGCATCAACATCGGCCTTGCTTGCATACGGGGCCGGCACCCAACCATGTAACTCTGCCTCGGCCTTCTCCATCGCTAAATTTGCGCCCTTAACGAGACGAATCTTTATTCTCGCCCCTGTCTTCTGATGGCGCGTAATCGACCACGCAACTAGGTCAGAAAAAGCGATATGTGAATCTGGAAGGTAGGCCTGCAGAACTATTCCAGCTTCAAGGTTTTCAAACTCTGGTTCGCTTAAAACCTTCTTGAATACATCGACCGTGATCGCTAAATCTCGAAACTCCTCCATATCCAAGTTGACGAAAACATTGTGTGCGATGGCTTGGGCATAAAGCAGGCGCAGGCGCTCTGCTGCACGTTCAACTGATCCAGCATGATCGATTGTAATCAACTGACTTACAATCGAAGATATCTTCACCGATACATAATTAATGTGGGAGCGAGTAACCAACTCCATAATTGCCGCTAAGCGTTGACCCGCTTCGTTCTCCCCAAGAACCGCTTCACCTAAGAGATTAATATTGAGTTTTATTCCCTCTTTAGCTCTATTCGCAATATGTTTTTGAAGAAGAGCGCTCTCGGCCGGCAGGATTATTCCCTCAGCCGCCATACGCACTCGCTTATGCACAACGCGCATAACTAAATTAGGAAAGAACAAAGAAACTGGAGCGGCAAGTTTTATTCCCAAGTAATCGAGAGAGCCTAAGCCTTGGCGGCCAACGTTCCTTGCACTGCGTCGAAAAGTTTTTGCAGCCCGACGCATCGAAGTTATTCTCATAACCTCATCGGTAAGCGACATTGTTAAATCAATTGCAGCCGAGTCCTTGAGAAGTCTAGAAAACCTTCGCCTGTTTGCTTCATCATGACGGCTGCGTAGTTTTTCGGATTCGGCAATTAATTCATTAACTAGATCAATCGAAGGCTCTACGGTCGAGTCAATATCCGTTGACGTGGCTAAGGGCTGCGTGGGCACGTGTTCAATGCTAACCATATTTATTCGCTGCACTTTCGAAAAAAACCATGTCAGCACTCAAGAAGTGAGCTAGAAGGGCTTTTTAAGGTGAGAGGGAGGTCAATATGTGGATTTGGCAGTTGATAATTCGTCGTGCCAAAAAGGTTACCATCCCCCTCACTAATTAAAACTGTACTCCTATTTCAACCAATTTAACCCCATGAAAGTAAAATTATTTTGTGCGCTCTGATGCATCCGTTGTTTCTTCAACATCTAACGAGGCGCACTTTTCAAACCATTCTCGTGCCTCTTTAGTGCGGCCAGCAGCCTCTAGAGCATCGGCGTAGGCGTAGCGAAGACGTACCGCCCAATCCTCACTTTCATTAGACAAGTCTTTACACGTCAAAGTAACTACCGCCGCATCAACTTCACCTAGATCGCGACGAGCACCTGCTGCAACAATTCGCATTTCAATCTCTTCTGGTTTAGCCAAGCGCTTTACTTCGGGAGATCCTGCAAGAGCTAAGGCCTTAAGCGGATTACCCAGACCGCGTTCACAATCGGCCATCACTGGCCACATTGTTACATCGCCAGAAATTCGATTTGCGGCACGAAGTTCTTTCAATGCAATCTCATAAAAACCCGCGCGGTATGCAGCAAGACCTGCTGATTCCCGGACGACAGCTAAACGTCCCGCATGGTGGGCTGCGGCAACACCGTGCTTGTGAGCCAGAAGTGGATCACTATCGGCGTAAAGTGCAACGCACTCTAAATGCCGAGCAACAACTTTTGCATTCTCGGCTGAAAGTGAAAGCAACTCTGCGCGCAGAGATTTATCGAGCTCTTCCCCCGTAATCTCTTCAGGGATATCGGGCTCAAAAATTCGTGGACGTAAACGCGATTGATCGCGATCCATCGGCGCAGGTCTTGTGCCGCGCGGATCAGAGCCATCACGAGTTTGACGTGGTGCACCTGCGCGCGAGCTTGAACCACCACGTGCCGGCAAATCTTCACGGCGACGTTCGGAGTTAGGTCCTGTCGGTTTTCTAGCTCCACTAGATGGGCGAGAAGATGATGGGCGTCCGGAAGGAGAACGCGGAGTTGAGGGA
>JBILUX010000030.1:0-11547 GCA_044370765.1 Candidatus Planktophila sp.
AGATACGTTGCGTGAGTATCTCAATGAGCGCGGTCGTTTTGAAATCAAGGATGACCTTAATTTTCTAGTACCAATTTTGAGTGCACTTTCTGCCGCACACTCTCTCGGTATCGTTCATCGAGATGTTAAACCAGAAAATATTTTGATCTCGAAAGAGGGCCGTATCAAAATCGCTGATTTTGGTTTAGCGCGCGGCGAGCTAATCGGCTCCACGATGACGGCTGAATCAAGTGTCATCTTGGGCTCGGTTTCATATCTCTCTCCTGAACAGGTGCAACGCGGTGTAGCCGATGCACGAAGTGATGTTTATGCAGTTGGAATCGTTGCATTTGAAATGCTCACTGGTGAAAAACCATTCATCGGCGATACTCCAATTCAGATCGCCTATATGCATGTAAATCAAGATATTCCATCACTGCGCTCCAAGCGCAAGGAGATTCCGCCTGCTCTAGATGAACTTATTAGGCGCGCAACTAGCCGCGATCCAGATCAACGCCCTCGCAACGCTGGGGAGTTTCTTAGCGCTATTGAAATCATTCAAGGTGAGCTGGATCCTAAAAAGAATCAGTTGAAATTGGACCTGGATTTACCCGTTGAGCCAATTCGCGAGAAATCATGGACAAAGCAAAAGCCGGTCGTCGCTGTTGAGCCAACCATTGAAGTAAAAGAGACAACTAAAGAGATCCGTCGAAGAGATGAGAAAAAGCGACGAACAAGTAAGAGAGTCAGACGAAACCGCAAAGTAGCCCTCGTCCTTGCTATCGCATTGGGCGTCGGGGGTTGGTACACCCTCGTTGGCCCCGGTTCACGAATCGTCGTTCCATCAACAGTTGGTGGCTCTTACGATGAAGCTATCAGCGCACTTACTCCACTTGGGCTCACTAATATAATTATTGAAAAACGATTCAGCGAAGAGATTGATGCCGGAAGGATTATTGAATCCTCACCGCCGGGTGGAGGCCGAGTCGAGACCGGAGATTCGGTCACCTTAATTATTTCTAGGGGCGCCGAACGATACACATTCTCATCTCTGATCGGACTTACACCTGAGGCGGCAGCGGCGACAATTTCAAGGAGCCCACTGACCGTAGGCTCTACTACTGAAATCTTCAGCAAAAAAATCCCGAAGGGCTTTGTTGTCTCCTCCGATCCAGTCGCTGGAACGAAATTAAAGCGTGATTCGATTGTTAATATTATTGTCAGCAAAGGGGTTGAAACAATCCTCCTTGCATCCTACGTTGGCAAAAGCGGTGAGCAAGGACTCAATGAGTTAACCGATGCCGGCTTTAACGTAGAGACGAGCTATGAATTCGACGAGAACGTCTTGGCTGGCACAGTTGTTTCACAACTGCCGGCGGGTAATACCGATGTACCTAAGAAATCAAAGGTGCAACTTATCGTTTCAAAGGGAACCCAGTACGTCTATATCCCAAATGTTTTCTCTCTTGATGAAAGCATGGCAACAAAGACGCTCAAAGATTTAGAGCTCAAAGTTGATGTCAAGAAGTTAGGCGTTAAGAAGCTCAAGAAGGTTACAAATATTTCACCTAAAGTGGGCACAAAAGTTAAACGTGGCAGTACGGTCACAATTACCGTAGGGTAGGCCGATGCCCAAGCAACGCTCACGTATCGGCGCACATACTCCAACCACCGGAGGAATGGCCAAGCGCTCCATTGAATATGCGAAAACTACGGGCGCAGAGGTCATCCAAGTCTTTGCCTCAAGTCCCCGCATGTGGGCAATGCCAGCGCCAAAACCAGATTTAGATGAAGCCTTTAAAATTAAGGCCGCCGAACTAGATATCCATACATACGTGCATGCTCCATTTCTTATTAATCTGGGTTCGCCTACTGAGGCAACATATGTAAACTCACTTGCATCGACTGCATATTCATTGAGTCGCGGTGCAGATATCGGCGCTCTTGGAGTTGTTATTCACACTGGTTCTGCCGTTGATGCCACCCACGTCGATCAAGCATGGAAGCAGATTCACGAAGGAATGATGCCGATTCTTAATGCATTAAGCGACGATGCACCCTTCTTGCTGCTCGAGCCAACTGCAGGACAAGGTCAATCACTCGTAAAGAAGTTAGATGATCTTGAAAACTATCTTAAGGCCCTTGAATACCATCCAAAGGTGGGGATCTGCTTAGATACGTGCCACGTCTTTGCTGCAGGCCATGACATCGCCGTCAAAGGTGGTATGAGTAAAACTCTTGACCTACTTGTAGAAATTGCCGGAGTCGAGCGTTTCAAGTTAATTCACGCCAATGATTCAATGGATGTCTGCGGGGCGTTAAAAGATCGTCATCAAAATATTGGTGATGGACATATCGGAATAGAGCCCTTTGCGGAGTTACTTGCTCATCCCGCAGCCGCTGGAGTTCCTCTTGTATTAGAGACACCTGGCATGGAGGAAAAGCACACGATTGAAGTAGCACTTTTGAAGGCGCTCCGTGATAAGAAGTGAGAAACACTCAACATTTACATAGGATGAAACTTGCGCCATGGGCGCTCCTGTCAGTTGCTATGGCATGGGGATGGTCTTTTGTGATCATGAAAGATTCGATCCAGCGCCAAAGTGTAAATAACTTCCTCTTTACGCGTTTCGGCCTTGCCGTACTTGTCATGGTGATTATCCGACCACAAGTATTAAAACTCTTGACTCGAGATTTATTGCTTCGAGCTGGAACTGCCGGAATCTTTCTAGGCTTTGGCTATATCTTTCAAACACTGGGGCTAGCTAAAACTGGTGCAGCAATCACAGGTTTTATTACTGGGCTCTATGTTGTATTAACTCCCCTATTAGCGTGGCTCATCCTTAAGACGAAGATCAGCCGATTCACATGGCTTTGCATCGCGGTGGCAACTATTGGTCTTGGCCTTCTATCTGTTCGTGGCTTCTCAATTGGGATGGGCGAGTTTCTAGTTTTCATTAGTGCTATTTTCTGGGCTCTTCACATTATTACTTTGAGTAAATGGAGCTCTGGTCGCGACACCTACGCAATGACCGTTGTTCAGTTGGCGATGTGTGCAGTCATGGCTGCAATCGCATCAATTCCGAGTGGTTATTCGCCTCCCCCAGATGCAGGTGTGTGGGGAGTAGTTGTCTTCACGGCCGTATTTGCAACCGCCATTGCATTCATTATTCAAACATGGGCGCAGGCACATATGAGTCCAACTAAAGTTGCAGTTATTTTAACAATGGAGGTCGTCTTTGCAGCACTCTTTGCACTCCTCTTCGGTGGAGAGCGATTAACTGTGCAGAGCTCTATCGGTGGAACCATGGTCGTGACGGCGATGTATTTGATAGTCATGAAAGAAGAGAAGTAGGCTCCACTCATGGCCATAGACCTTCGTTCCGATACCGTCACTCGCCCCTCTCAAGGAATGCGTGATGCGATTGCACAAGCACCCGTGGGCGATGATGTCTATGGCGATGATCCAACAGTTAACTCTCTAGAGGAGCGGGTCGCTGCAATGTTTGGGAAAGAGGCGGGATTATTCACTCCGACTGGCTCTCTTGCCAATCAATTGGCGATGCGAATGTTGGTAGCCCCAGGTGAAGAGCTTCTCGCTGAGACCAACTCCCATGTTGTTCGCGCAGAGCTTGGTGCGGCAGCGGTCTTTAGCGGAATAACAACAAGAACATGGTTAAATCCACAAGGTTTACTCAACGCATCTGATGCTCTAGAAATGGCCAGACCAGATTCAGGACCCTATCTTGTTTCAACAACAGCAATGGCCGTTGAGAACACTCACAACTTTGGCGGCGGAACTGTGCAACCGATATCCGAGATAGCAAAACTTCGCAGCGGCGCCGATGAAATGGGAATCGCTCTTCACTTAGATGGAGCCCGAATTTGGAACGCTCACGTTGCCAGCGGTGTTTCATTTCTTGAATACGGTCGTTACTTCGACACTATTAGCGTCTGTCTATCCAAGGGTCTCGGCGCACCAGTTGGTTCAGTGCTGATCTCTACTAAAGAGCGCATAGGCAAAGCCCGGGTCTGGCGCAAACGATATGGCGCTGGAATGCGTCAGGTCGGAATCTTGGCTGCGGCAGGACACTACGCCCTCGATAATAATATTGCTCGCTTAGCAGATGATCACCGCCGAGCTAAAGAGTTAGCAAATGCAATCTCTGCAGTAGATTCACGCTTGATCGATCCATCTGGGGTCCACACGAATATAGTTGGATTAGATTTAACAACTATGCCCTATACGGCTGCAGAGTTATCAACGCGTTGTCGAAACGCAGGTCTTTGGATTAGTGCCCTTGGTCCAAAGTATGCGCGTCTTGTTACACACATGGACTTTGATGACGCGCAATCTCTTGAAGCGATTGAAATCTTAAAGAAAGCCCTCGTGGCTTAGCAACCACTCTTTTTTATCCACGCCGTAGGCATAGTTTCCAAGTGCTCCACCGGTTTTTACGATTCGGTGGCAAGGAACAACCAACATAATTGCATTATTTGCACACGCGCTTCCTGCTGCACGAACGGCCGCGGGCGAGCCGGCTTTATCGGCCAAGTCGGCATATGAAATTACTTTTCCAGCGTTGACTCTACGCATAGATTTCCAGGCCGCCTGTGAAAATGGTGGACCATCCTGTTGAACTTTTATGGCATTAATTGCAGATAGATCCCCATCGAAATAATCTTTGATCAGATCTGAAATCACAGGAATAGATTTCACGCTCTTGGCATCTGGTGCTCTAAAGGCGGAGATATCAGAGAGATTTGTTCCAATAAGAATCTGATCATTGGCCAATAGATTCAATGTGCCGATGGGCGTTTTTAAGCTAGTAACTAGTAAGGACACATGCCTAAATTAGCGCTGACGTAACATTTCGGCAACTAAAAATGCGAGCTCCAGAGATTGTGCATGGTTCAGACGTGGGTCGCATGCACTCTCATATCGAGTAGCCAAATCCTCGTGAGAAATCTGCTCTCCCCCGCCGACACACTCTGTAACGTCATCGCCCGTTAACTCGATGTGAACGCCCCCTGGGTGAGTCCCAAGCGCCTTATGGACCTCAAAAAAGCCTTTTACCTCGTCCATAACATCATCAAAGCTTCGAGTCTTATATCCAGATGGCGCCTCGTAGGTGTTGCCATGCATAGGGTCGCAGACCCAGAGAACTTTTGCACCCGACTTTGTAACTCCATCAACAAGTGCCGGAAGTGCTTCGCGAATCTTTCCAGCACCCATGCGAGTAATAAAGGTAAGACGGCCTGGTTCGCGATTTGGATCTAACTTATCAATTAAGGCTAGAGCATCGTCAACCGTTGACTTAGGTCCGAGTTTTACGCCGATTGGATTACGGACTTTAGAGGCGAAATCAACGTGGGCGCCATCTAACTGCCGCGTTCTCTCGCCAATCCAAATGAAATGGCCTGATACATCGTATGGATCCCCGGTCCGAGAATCGATGCGAGTTAACGCCTTTTCATACTCCAAAATGAGAGCTTCATGGCTCGAGAAGAAATCTACGGATTTAAATGACTCTGGATCAACTCCAGCTGATTTCATAAATGCCAGGGCCCGCCCGATTTCACTGGCCATCTGTTCGTAGCGCACGCCTACCGATGAATCACGGATGAATCCCTTGTTCCACTCATGAACCTGTCGAAGATCGGCAAAACCACCTTGAGTGAATGCGCGCACTAAATTAAGCGTTGCCGCCGACGTGTTGTAAACACGGACTAAGCGATGTGGATCGGGCGTCCTTGAACTCTCGGTGAACTCAAGATCATTGACGGCATCCCCACGGTATGCAGGCAGAGTTAGATCTCCACGAGTCTCCAAATCATTTGAGCGAGGCTTTGCAAATTGGCCAGCCATGCGACCAACTTTTATGACTGGAAGACTTGAGTGGTACTGCAAAACCGCGGCCATCTGCAAAATAGTTTTGATGCGATTTCGAATTGAATCGGCCGTTGCTGCAGCAAATGTTTCGGCACAATCCCCGCCCTGCAACCAAAAGCCTTTGCCATCGGCGGCCAAAGCAATCCGTGCCTTTAAATCATCGCACTCACCGGCAAAGACCAATGGAGGAAAAGATTTCAACTCTGCAACAGCTGCCTTAATCGCTGTACCCTCTGGCCCGCCCGGCCAATTAGGTTGCTGGGCGGCAACTAGACCAGGTGTAAAGAGAGTATCCAGCGATGAGTTCATGAGGATAAGAGTAGAGAGTTCTAGGAAGTCGCGGGACGCGATTAACCAAAGAAAATCTCGGCCTCCTTATATCGCGCAATTGGAACCAATTTAAGTTTTTCCGTGGCCGATGCCAGCGGCACTCGTACTATATCTGTGCCGTGGAGCGCGACCATTTTGCCCCAGTCGCCCTCGTGAGCTGCCGTAATCGCATGTAAACCAAAGCGAGTAGCAAGAACTCGATCAAAGGCCGTAGGAGATCCTCCGCGCTGAATGTGTCCAAGGACAGAGGTACGCGCCTCTTTACCGGTTTTAGCTTCGATCTGTTGAGCGAGCCAATCACCGATGCCTGCCAACTTAACGTGGCCAAAGGAATCAAGGCTCTGATCTTTTACGGCCATATCGCCATCTTGGGGAATTGCACCCTCTGCAATAACAATTATCGGGGCGTAGTGAGACTTGAATCGAGACTCGACCCAATCGCAGACCTTTTCGACCGAGAACTTCTGCTCGGGAATCAAGATACATGCAGCCCCACCTGCAAGACCTGCATGTAATGCAATCCAGCCAGCATGGCGACCCATGACCTCAACGATTAATGCGCGATGATGCGACTCGGCCGTTGTATGTAAGCGATCAATCGCCTCTACTGCGATATTGACTGCAGTATCAAATCCAAATGTGTAGTCGGTATTATCTAAATCATTATCGATTGTCTTGGGAACGCCAACAACATTAACCCCTAGTGAGTCGAGTTTTGTTGCAACTCCAAGGGTATCCTCGCCGCCGATAGCGATGAGTGCATCAATTCCAGCTTTAGCTAGATTCTCTTTAATCTTCTCAACTCCACCCTCGATTTTAAAAGGGTTAGTGCGCGAGGATCCAAGAATGGTTCCACCACGGGGCAGAATTCCTCGAGTCGTCTCAATAGTCAAAGGCATGGTTAATCCCTCAAGTGGGCCTTTCCAGCCATCGCGAAAACCAACAAACTCATGTCCATACTCTTTGACGCCCTTGCGGACAACGGCACGGATAACAGCATTTAAACCTGGGCAATCTCCACCACCAGTAAGTACACCAATACGCATTTTTAACTCCACTACGAAAGAATCATTGATGAAGGGCTATGACAATCATTCTTCGCCCCACCTGTGGTCAACGCTGACTAGGACAGTCTAGCCTTGCGCTATGGCTAATCGACAACTCATCGCCGGCGTGGACTCTTCGACCCAATCGGTAAAGCTCGTCATTCGTGATGCCCATACAGGTGAATTATTGCGAGAGGGACGTGCGCCACATCCCGATGGCACCGAAGTCGATCCCGCACTCTGGAAATCGGCCCTTGATGCCGCGATCGTAAACGCCGGCGGTTTAGATGGTGTCGCTGCGATTTCAATTGCTGGACAACAACATGGAATGGTCGCACTCGACAATGATGGCGGAGTTATTCGTCCCGCGCTTTTATGGAATGACACTCGCTCGGCACAAGCTGCCCTTGATTTAAATCGTGAAGAGGGTGGAGATGCCGAGATTGCGAGAAAAGTTGGCTCCGTCTTAGTCGCATCCTTTACCGCAACAAAACTTCGCTGGATGGCCGATAACGAACCAGGCAATGCTGCCAGAGTCGCAGCGGTTGCACTCCCCCATGACTGGTTGTCATGGCAGTTACAAGGCGGGGGGAAATTAGAGAGATTATTTACCGATCGAAGTGATGCCTCAGGAACTGGCTATTTTGATCCAACGACTTCACACTATCGTGAAGATATTCTGCGTCTTGCACTTCGCCACGATAGCGAAGTGATCTTGCCTCGAATAGTTCTCCCCCACGAATTCGGCGGCGCAACTACATCGGGTATTCCAATCGCTGCCGGTGCCGGCGATAACGCCGCTGCAGCCCTTGGTCTACAAGCACAGCCGGGCGACGTAGTTATCTCTCTTGGAACGAGTGGAACTGCTTTTGCAGTCTCAGATACACCAACGCATGATTCAAGCGGAGCCGTTGCAGGTTTTGCCGATGCAACGGGCCGCTTCTTACCACTCGTCTGCACGCTCAATGCTGCGCGAATCCTAGATGCGGCAACACGTATCTTAGGAGTATCACATAACGATGTTGGTGAATTGGCATTGACATCAATACCCGGCGCACATGGATTAACTCTCTTGCCATACTTTGAAGGCGAGCGAACACCAAATCGCCCACGTGCAACTGGAACTTTTACGGGAATGAATCTGAACAACTCAAACCCATCTGACATCGCACGCGCAATGATTGAGGGAATGTTGTGCGGTTTAACAGATGCAGTTGATGCCCTCATTGATTTGGGGGTAAGTGTTAACAGAGTTTTCATTATCGGTGGAGCGGCTAAGAATCCCGCTATCCCGGTTATTGCAAGTGCGCTTTTAGGACGAGAAGTTGTTGTTCCTCCAGTAGGTGAATATGTCGCCGATGGTGCAGCTAAACAGGCAGCGTGGGCGCTCTTAGGTGAGATGCCTTCGTGGGATCTCGGTGAAGTTTCGCACCACTCTTCACCATCAACGCCAGCTGTTATGGATCACTATAGAACTCTGCGCGATAACACAGCCGACTGGTAGAAATAAATTAACTGGTAACTCGCACACCTTTACCAACAACGATTACCCCACCAGGGCTAATTGTAAAGCGTTGACGGTCCCGTTCTATATCAACACCTATTTGCGCGCCAGGTTCGACATAGACATTTTTATCGAGAATCGCATTACGGATGATCGCCTTATCGCCAATGTAGACAGATGGCATGAGGACAGAGCCTTCGATAAGTGAGCCCCGGCCTACAGAAACATCATATGAAATAACCGAGTTATGCAGGATTCCGCCAGAGATAATCGTTCCAGCACCAACAATTGAGTCATGCGCGGCGCCACCCTCGCTAAATTTTGCAGGCGGTAATGATGGTGGATTTGTTAGTAGCGGCCAGTCGCGGTTATAGAGATTAAAGATTGGATGAACCGAAACCAGATCCATATGCGCATCGTAATACGCATCGATTGAGCCAACATCGCGCCAATATCCCTTATCTCGGTCGGTCTCACCGGGTACAACGTTATTGGCAAAGTCATAAACCTTTGCAACGCCATTATTAGTTAAGAAAGGAATAATATTTGCGCCCAAATCATGGCGTGATTCAATATCTTCGGCATCGATAATCAACGCCTCTTCCATTACATCGCGTTTAAAAATGTAGTTGCCCATAGACACTAAAGATAAATCTGGGTGTCCGGGCATCGCTGGTGGGTCGGATGGCTTTTCGTGAAAGGCCTTAATGGTAATTCCATCATCTTCGAGCTCAATTACTCCGAATTCATGCGCCTCTGAGCGTGGCATGCGGATGGCTGCAACTGTAACGCCGGCACCAGATTCGACGTGCTGCTCAAACATCTGACCTGGATCCATGCGATAGACGTGATCTGCACCGAAAACCAATACATGCTTTGGATTCTCATCGTGAATTAAATTAAAGTTTTGTAAAATTGCATCGGCACTACCTGTATACCAACGAGGACCTAACCGTTGTTGGGCAGGCACTGGAGTGATGTAGTTTCCAAGCAAGGCCGACATTCGCCAAGTAGTTGTTATATGTCTATCGAGTGAGTGCGACTTGTACTGCGTCAAAACCGCCACTTTCAACATATTGGCATTTACTAAATTCGAGAGAACGAAATCAATCAATCGATATGAGCCACCAAATGGAACTGCGGGTTTGGCTCTATCGGCCGTTAAGGGCATCAAACGCTTACCTTCACCGCCGGCAAGGACTATCCCCAGCGGGAGTTTAAGCTTTGCCATGCGCTAACGATAGCCTGTACCTCTTGGTCAGGATAGGGGGAAATCAATGAGCGATCTGAAAATTGGAATCGTTACTAAAGAGTGGCCCCCCGCTATTTATGGCGGTGCTGGAGTTCATGCTCTGCAGTTAACGCAGGCCCTTCGCGCTACCAAGGAAGTAACTGTCGAGGTTCACTGTTTTGGAGGATCGCGTGATGATGCCTTCGGATATGAAACGCCATCAGAGTTTGTCGATGCAAATCCAGCAGTGCAGGCTCTCGTTACCGACTTGGAGATTGCATCCAAGCTCAACAACATCGATGTCGTTCATTCACATACTTGGTATGCAAATATGGCTGGACATATTGCCTCTCTACAATTCCAAATCCCCCATGTTGTCAGCGCGCATTCACTTGAACCGCTACGACCATGGAAGGCCGATCAGTTAGGCGGCGGCTATGCAATCTCATCATGGGCGGAAAAAACCGCCTACGAATCAGCGGCTGCAATCATCGCGGTCAGCGATGGAATGCGCGCCGATGTCCTGGCCGCCTATCCAACTATTGACCCTAGTAAAGTTGTAACGATAAGAAATGGGGTTGATACTGAAAAGTTCGCACCTCATCACGACGCATCGGTTGCAGCTAAATACGGCGTCAGCGGACGTTATGCAATTTTTGTTGGTCGCATCACGCGACAAAAGGGGCTGGCGCATTTATTGCGCGCTTGGAAAGATGTCCCGAACGAGTATGGGTTAGTTCTTGCGGCAGGAAGCCCTGATGAAGAGGGAATCGGCGCAGAAGTTGCCGGCCTTATCGCTGAACTTCAAAAAACGCGCACAAATGTATGGTGGATTAAAGATATGTTGCCGCATGCCGAATTAACCGTACTTCTAACTGGTGCAGATCTATTTATCTGCCCTTCGGTCTACGAACCCCTTGGAATCGTGAACTTAGAGGCGATGGCATGTGAAACGGCCGTCCTTGCATCTCGCGTAGGCGGAATACCTGAAGTTGTCGCGCACAAAGTGACCGGCGAGCTCGTTGATTACAACGGCGATGCAGCTCCTTTCGAGAAGGCTCTTACAGAATCAATTACGAATTTAATGTCGCAGCCCGAGTTACTTAAGAAATATGGTGTTGCGGGAAGATCGCGCACTGTCAATGAATTTGGTTGGGATGAAGTTGCTGCAGCAACTATCGCCCTTTACCGTCGTGTGTTGGCTTAGATGACTCGCAAATCCTGGATCCAGTTTGGCATTCTTGGCTTTCTTTGGGGTATTCCATACCTTCTCTTGAAGGTAGCTGTTGTAGATATTCCACCACCACTTATCGTTGCCGGACGAACGATAATCGGTGCTGCGATATTGATTCCCATCGCTATCCATAGAAAGAGTTTTATGGATGCCGTAAGAGGCATCAAATACGTTCTTCCATATGCCTTTCTAGAAATGGTCGGACCTTGGATTCTCATTACAACTGCTGAAAAAGAGATCTCTTCGGGCCTCACGGGATTACTAATAGCAACCGTTCCAATTTTTGCCACGATCTTTACATCGATGCGCGGTGATCACTCTGTCTGGCAG
>JBILUX010000133.1:0-3706 GCA_044370765.1 Candidatus Planktophila sp.
CCCAAGCGCCAACAGTAGTTGTTCCCGATGCTCTTAATGTCTTTACTAATGCTGCCGCATCGCTTGATGCGATTGCTTTCGCGATTTCTTGAACCGCTCCACCAAATTTTGCACCAAGCGTTTTAAAGTTTGCCTTAATAGTGATGTCAACTAAATCACCATCGGCGTTAGCGATATCTTCTAGGGCGATGACATTGAGCTCGTCAGCTATTTGTTCGCGCATTTCGACAGGTAAAGCTGCCCAACCGCTAGCGGCAATTAAAGCTCGTCCTAAGGGCTGGCGGATTTTAATGCCTGACTCTGCTCTCGAAGCGCGACCTAGTTCGACAATTCGGCGGGTAAGGGCTACTTGCTGACCTAGTTCACTATGTATCGCAACGATATTTGCGACTGGAAAATCAGAAAGGTGTACGGATGCGACGGCCCCTGATTCTGTTGGTCGCACGAGCTCTTGCCAGACCTGTTCTGTAATAAATGGCACCATGGGTGCAAGTAACTGCGTAAGAGTTTTTAAGCACTCGTGCAGGGTTGCCATGGCGCTAACGTCACCATCCCAGAAACGTCGTCGCGATCGACGCACATACCAGTTGGATAAATCGTCAATGAAGCGGGCCAATGCACGGCCGGCAATTTGCGAGTCAAAACCTGTTAATGCTTCATCGACTTCGGTGATCAATGTATTGAGCTCTGAGATTATCCATCGATCCATTAACGGGCGATCGGCAAGGGCTGGAGATTGACTCAACTCAAAGTTAGATGCATGTGCATAGAGAGAGTGGAAGGAAACGGTGTTCCAGTACGTCAAGAGAGTTTTCCTGACCACTTCATTGATTGCATCATGTCCAACGCGACGGGCGGCCCATGGTGAACCAGCTGCCAACATGTACCAACGCACGGCATCGGCACCATGTTGATCCATAAGTGCCATTGGTTCAATAACATTTCCGACATGCTTGCTCATCTTGCGGCCATCTTTATCCAAAATGTGGCCAAGGCACAGAACGGATTTGTAAGAGGATTTGTCAAAGACTAAAGTTCCAATTGTCATTAATGTATAGAACCAGCCACGAGTTTGATCGATCGCCTCAGCGATAAAATCGGCTGGGTATGCGGCTTTAAACTTTTCTACAGAACCCTCTTTGTGAGGGTATCCCCACTGCGCAAAAGGCATGGCGCCTGAGTCATACCAGCAGTCAATTACCTCGGGAACTCGGACCATAGTGGATGAACACTCGGCACATCCGAAGGTTATGTCATCGACAAAGGGGCGGTGAGGGTCAAGATTGGATAGCTCTTTACCGGCTAGCGCGCCTAACTCTTTGAGCGAATCTACGCAGATTTCATGCTTGTTCTCACAGCGCCAAATAGGAAGTGGTGTACCCCAATAGCGGTTTCGTGAAAGCGCCCAGTCGATATTGTTATTGAGCCAATCGCCATAACGACCATCTTTAATAGTTTCAGGATGCCAATCAGTAGCTGCATTTTCACGCAGTAGAGCATCCTTGATCGAAGTTGTGCGGATATACCAGGAAGGTTGCGCGTAGTACATAAGCGCTGTGTGGCAACGCCAGCAATGAGGATATGAGTGCTCGTATGGTTGATGCTTATAGAGCGAGCCATTGGCTCTTAACTCTTTAACTAAAACCTTATCGGCATCTTTAAAAAACATTCCTCCAACAACTGGTACATCAGGTAAGAATCTTCCATCGGCGGCGATTGGATTTACTACCGGCAGTCCGTAGGAGCGGCAAACAGCTAGGTCATCGGCTCCAAAGGCGGGAGATTGATGAACTAATCCGGTGCCGTCCTCAGTTGTGACATATGTAGCCAGAACAACGTAATGCGCATCTGGGATTTCGACGTAGTTAAATGGACGCGTATATGTCGTGTGCTCTAACTCTTTTCCACGCACTCGCTTAATAATTCTCTTTTCACCTTTGAGGCAATCGATGAGAGCCTCAGCGACGATGAGAACTTCGCTCTTTTCCTCATCGGTAACTTCAACAACGACGTAGTCGACATCCGGGTGAACGGCGATAGCGGTATTTGAAACCACAGTCCACGGAGTAGTGGTCCAAACAAGTAGTGATGCATGTAGAAGAGCAAGTTCACCAGATGTGACTGGAAATCTAACAAAGACAGATGGATCGGTGATGGTTTCATATCCTTGAGCTAGCTCGTGATCGGATAATCCAGTTCCGCAGCGGGGACAGTATGGGGCGACTCGATGATCTTGAACGAGAAGACCTTTCTTCCAAATCTCTTTAAGCGACCACCACACACTTTCGACGTATTCAGGGGACATGGTCCAATAGGCCTGATCAAAATCGACCCAGAAGCCCATGCGATCGGTCATATCGCTAAAAGCGGTGACGTGACGCTGCACAGATTCGCGGCATTTATCGTTGAAGGCAGCTACGCCAAATTTCTCGATATCGCCCTTGCCGTTAAAGCCCAACTCTTTCTCAACTGCAATCTCAACTGGAAGCCCATGGCAATCCCACCCGGCCTTGCGCGTTACAAAGCGACCCTTCATTGTCTGAAAGCGAGGGAAGACATCCTTAAAGACTCGCGCCTCAATGTGATGCGTTCCAGGCATTCCATTGGCAGTAGGTGGACCTTCGTAAAAACTCCATGGAGATGCGCCCGTGCGAGCGTCAACGGTCTTGTGAAAAATCTCGTTATCGCTCCAGAACTTCAGAATTTCATGTTCGAGGGCAGGCAGATTCACCGATGCTGGAATGCTGCGAAAAACCATATGAAAAGCCCCCACAAAAAACTTGGAGGGACGGGAGCTGCTATCGCAGATCACGCGGTACCACCCGCCTTGCGCAAAGTTCGCGCCACTTAAAGAACTAACTAGTGCCGGTTCTAGATGAGTTTTCACTCACTTCTTCCAGCGAGCTCGTGAGGTGATAGCCCCGTCAGCGCTCATATTGCGTTAGTAGGGCAGAGTCTAGGCCATTCCAGAGGATAAAAATACATGTGGCGTAGTTGGTATAGGAGGGGCAATCGGCATAAGGTACGCGTCATGCCCAAGAAGCCTTCTAAGAGCGCCGTAGCAAAAAAGGCTCCTGCCAAGAGCGCGGCAAAAAAGCCCGTCAAAAAAGCGGCCGCCACAAAAGCTCCAGTGAAGAAATCTCCAGTAAAGAAAGCTCCGGCTAAGAAAGCGCCAGCAAAGAAAGCTGTGGCAAAAAAGAGTGCAGTGAAATCTATTCCGGTAAAAAAAGCAGGCGCTAAGGCATCTACCACTAAAACTACTCTGACCGTTGATGAAAAATCTCAAACGGTTTCTGTTTCCACTGTCACTGCTCCCGTCTTGGTCCCGGTGATTGAGGAGCGACGTTTGGTCATGCCGCCACCACCGCGCCCTGCTAAGAATGGTAAAAAAACTGCGCCACTAAAGCCGATTAAGAGTGCTCCAACACCTATCGTTGTGAGTGATTCTGAGACTCCATGGACTCCTTCAGAGTTGAAAGTGATTCGTACCGAGATTTCAAAAGAGCTTGAGCGCCTGCGCCGTGAGCTAACAATTGTTGAACTTGAAATGGATTCACTCATACAGGAATCAGGTGAAGGCGCAGGGGATGACCAGGCCGACGCCGGAACAAAGACTTTCGAACGCGAACATGAGATGTCGCTAGTTATTAATGCCCGCGATATGGTTTTGCAGACTGAGCGCGCACTCGATCGAATTGATTCAAAA
>JBILUX010000134.1:0-3666 GCA_044370765.1 Candidatus Planktophila sp.
GAGCGAGAAAACTCGTTTTACAGTGAGGGCGGTGATGTGGTCATGGTTAAAGAGGTAGGCCGCAAGCTCATTGCCCAAAATAAGAAGGCACGCCACGATTATTCAATTGAGGATGTTTTTGAGTGCGGATTAGTTCTCATGGGAACAGAGGTTAAATCTCTGCGCCTAGGTCGAGCATCCCTCATCGATGGTTTTGCCATGGTCAACGATGGCGAGTTGTGGCTCAGCGGTGTTCATATCCCTGAGTACACCCAGGGAACGTGGACGAATCACACCCCGCGGCGCGATCGTAAATTACTTGTACATAAGGCCGAGCTCACAAAATTGATTGCAAAGCTTAAAGACTCAGGAACTACATTAGTTCCGCTCTCCCTGTATTTTAAAGATGGAAAAGCTAAGGTCGAAATCGCCGTTGCCCGCGGCAAGAAGGCTCATGACAAACGTGAGGCGATAAAGGCGCGCGAGGCAGATCGAGAAGTAGCACGCGTAGTTTCACGGGGAAGTTCAGGAAAGAGCGGCAAGGCTTCTAAGCGCTACGAGGATTGAAGAATCAGGATTTCTCCATACTCCTGGCTGCAAATCTCACCTCAACTCAAACCCGAGTCCGCGCCGCTTATTAACTCTGTGTAACTAAGCGTGAGATTTGTAGATTTTGAAACTCTGCGTTGTTGACCTACAATTTCTCTACCGCCGCTTCGATACCTCAATTTTTGAGGCGATGTTGCGACGGCAAGCAGTAGTTGACAATTAAATAGGGGATAAGAAATACGTTTCTTTTTCTCCAAGTTCTATGTGTGAAAGCACAATAAATCTTGGGGGTGAACGGTCTCGACTTTGGATGTTGAGGCAGGGGAAGCGGGCCGAGGAAGCCGGAATGATCTCGTAAACCAATAATCCGTGCAAAAAATAACTGCTGACACAAATCAGCAAGCTTTCGAACTCGCTGCATAAGCAAGTATCGAAGCCGTTAGCCCAGATGCCGCTCTCGATCTGGAATCTAGCGTCGATAGAGGGCTTTTCATCGCATAGGCGTTACGAACTATGTGAGAGAACAGTTTCGTAACTGAGTCTGTCGAAGAGTTGTGTGGGAAAACTTCGAGACTGAGAAAGCGTTAATCACACTACGCCCGTAGAAGCCCTGTTTTTATACCGAAGGACCCGGGTTCGATTCCCGGCACCTCCACTATTTTTATTTATTAATACTGGCCTTCTGGGCCATGTCCATCGTTACCGCCAGAGTGTCCGCCACGACGCCATTTCACAACTGGACCGAAGTGCGAACTACCTTGCTCACTTCCACTTCGTTTTTTCCATAACTTGACTCCGAATTTGGCAAGTATGGGAGCAATGATGCGTACATCGGAAAAGTACTCCCGGCGCAGAGCGATATAGGCCATAGAAATCCCAAAAATACTGATTGCATAAAGACCAAAGGTTCGGTTTGGTTTCCAAAAAATCGTAACGTTGATAAAGATTGAGAGAGTAATTACGAAGCCGTGAAGTAATCTTCGGATAGTTGTTAGAATTATATTTTTGGTTCGGATCTTTGTTAATAAGATTGCAACTGGGCCGCCAAGAATTACAATCATAAGTAAAATTGTGACGAGATAAGCCAGACCCTCCATCACAACCCCTTCCACTCTTCTCGTAATGCTGAGTACACAGCCATGTCGATACAACAACCATCGTGTCTGCGCGATTTCTTGCGCAAGATTCCTTCAAGGGTATACCCAGCCGATACTAGAAGCCGCCTTGACGGCGAATTCTCTACATCAACGAGCGCCTCGATACGCTCAAAGCCCATTGACTCAAAACCAAAGTTAGTCAGCATGCGTGCAGCAGTGGTGCCCACACCCTTGCCCCGAACATCTGCGTTGATCCAGTAGCCAAGCTCTGCAACGAGATCGGGGAGATCCATACTGTGAAAAGAGATTACTCCAGCAAACTCTTTGTCGTCTCCATTGCCGTAGTCAATCGCAAAGGCCAACTCTGTCTTTTCAGCGATAGATTTCGGCGTTTTTTCTCGGACAAAGAATTCGGCATGAGCCAATGTGTAGTCAAAGGGAACACGCGTGAACTTAGGAATAACAGGATCCTGGCAGCTTTTAAATATGTTGGGAATATCTTTTTCTTCCAGCGGGCGGAGGGTTAATAACCCATATGTGAGGGTTGGAACTTCTGTGGGCCACCAGATCATTGCGAAAGTATGACAGGTGAAGATTTAGCTAGATAGCTCTAAAAATCGCTTGAAACTATCCCTCTTGCATCTTCGTTGGAGAACCGTGCACACCGAGCACATCTTGACTCTCAACTGATGAACCAGGCCTTGAGCCCTCACCACTGCGGTTCAAAGGCTTCTTTGCATCATCCTTATAAACAGCTGGAATTGTGCCCAGCAAACCCTTTTGAAAATCTTCAAAGGCCTGAAGGACTTCGCGCTTGGTGTTCATAACAAATGGCCCCATCCATGCAACGGGTTCATTAATTGGCGCACCACCTAAAATAAATAGCTCCAACGCTGGCGAGCGAGTTTCTTGTTGATCGGCGGCGCGCACAACGATCGTGTCACCATCTCCGAAAACCGTCGATTGACCAGTACGTACTGGGCGATGTTCATCTCCTACATATCCAAAGCCTGCGGCAACGTAGACCAACGCGTTGTAATCCTTGCGCCATGGAAGGCGAAGCTCTGCGCCTGCGGCGACCGTTGCATGAATTAAAGTAATCGGAGTCTGTGTTGTTCCAGGACCAGAGTGACCATCGACTTCTCCTGCGATAACGCGAATCAACGCACCGCCATCTGCCGACGATAAAAGTGCAACATCTTTAGCGCGCACATCTTGATAGGCAGGTGCACTCCATTTCTTTGCAGCCGGCAAATTAACCCAGAGTTGGAAGCCGTGAAATAAACCGCCTGACATCACTAAATGCTCTGGGGGAGTTTCGATATGTAAAATTCCAGCACCGGCCGTCATCCATTGTGTATCACCGTTTGAAATCGTTCCGCCGCCACCATTGTTATCTTTGTGATCAAAGATTCCATCGATTATGTATGTCACGGTTTCGAAGCCGCGGTGTGGATGCCATGGAGTTCCCTTTGGCTCACCCGGTGCGTATTCAACTTCACCCATTTGATCCATCATGATGAACGGGTCGAGCTCGGCCATATCTATTCCAGCAAATGTTCGCCGGACTGGAAAGCCTTCACCCTCATAGCCTTGCGGGGCTGTCGTAACGCTCTTCACCGAACGTGCGCGTGCACCAACGACCTCTTGGACTCGCGGTAAAACAGTTATATCGGCAACGGTTACAGCGGGCATTTTTTACTCTCCTTGGCTCTTGAACAAGTTTAGTTGAACTTTCAACTATCGGCAACTTGGATTACAGAGCTTTAAGCGCAGAGACAACTTTTGTAAGCGATGCTTTAGCATCACCGAACAAGAGCATGGTCTTTGGATCATACAAAAGTTCGTTCTCGATTCCAGCAAAACCCGGGCGCATAGAACGCTTTAAGAAGATGACGTTTGCCGCATTTGAAACCTGCAGGATTGGCATTCCATAGATAGGACATCCTGGAGTGTTTTCAGCCGCTGGATTAACAACATCGTTTGCACCGATAACAATTGCAACGTCGGTCTGGCTAAAGGTTGGATTAATCTCATCCAT
>JBILUX010000026.1:0-13083 GCA_044370765.1 Candidatus Planktophila sp.
TAATTGGAGATTAACCGTTGGGGATCTACAGGAGCAAGTCGTAACCGATGAGTATGATCGAGTAATTTTAGACATGCTCGCACCATGGGAGTGCGTAGATTTAGCTGCGCGCGCGCTTCGTCCTGGTGGAGTCTTTATGGCATACGTTGCAACAACAACGCAGTTATCGGTTACAGCCGAAGCGATAAAAGCCGATGGGCGATTTACTGAACCTGAGAGTTCAGAGACGATTGTGCGCGGATGGCATCATGAAGGTTTGGCTGTGCGCCCCCAGCAACGCATGATTGGTCACACAGGTTTTCTTATTCAATCGCGTCGTATGGCTCCTGGTGTTGAAGTTCTAGCTCGTCGCCGCCGACCTGCAAAAGGGGCGTACGGTGTCTCGGAAGATTGAACGGTTAATCAATCTAACAATCGCACTTCTCGCCACCAAAAGATATCTAACCAAGAGTGAGATTTTTCGCTCGGTAGAAGGTTATGAAGGCAGCGAAGAGACTAAAGAGCGAATGTTTGAACGCGATAAAGATGACCTTCGTAACTTAGGTGTTGTAATTGAGGTAGGTAGTTTTGATCCGGTATTTGAAGATGACGCGGGTTATCGTATTAAACCCGAAAAGTATTCACTTGATCTTGGCGAAATCTCTGGGGTTCAGATCGCCCTACTCTCGCTCGCGGCCGAGGCATGGAGAGGTGCTGCACTCGATGCGCCTGCACATAACGCCCTAACCAAGCTTCGCTCAGTCGGCGTGGAGTCAGATTTGGATGCACTTCCTGCAATGGCTCCTCGCTTTAATGCCGCGCATAAAGACTTTCAAATCATTACAAACGCAATATCCAAGCGTACGCGCATAAGTTTTTCCTACGTATCATCTAACTTAGAGCTTCAACTGCGAACTATTGAGCCATTTACCATCGCAACTAAAGATTCATTCTGGTATCTAGCGGGTAACGATGTTGATAAATCACAGATACGTATTTTTAGATTGGATCGAATAGAGGGAGATATTTCCACCTTTAAAGCTAATCAGGGTTATGAGATACCAGTTGGCTTTGATCTATTTGCTCACTTTGAAAATCAAGAGATAGCTGGCACCGCAACTATAGATCTGCGAAAAGGCAAAGCTCAATTACTCCGCACCAGCGCATTGACGATAACAGACATGGGTGAATGGGATCGGATCACGACGAGCTACATCGACTCTGATAGGTTCATAGAGCTTGTGCTTTGGCATGGTAAAGATGCTTTGATAATCGAGCCTGAGAGTTTGAAAAAGCAGATTATCGCGAAGCTTAATGAGATTGTTGCTCACCATGTCTAAACCAGTTCAAACTCCACTTGGGCGTACCGCCAGACTTTTAGATCTTGTACCGTTTTTAGCTTCCCACCAAGGGATAGAGCTCAAGGCTTTAAGTGAGAATTTTGACGTCACTGATGCTCAAATGGTTGCAGATTTAACCACTCTTTGGATGTGCGGATTACCGGGTTACACACCTCTTGAACTCATGGATTTGTCGTTCGAGTCGGGATTTGTCACGATTCACAATGCCGAGACTCTCTCTAATCCTCGTGCTCTCAGCGATGAAGAGATAATTGCGCTCTTGCTCGGCCTCGATGTTGTAGTCGCATCCCTTCCAAGTGATCGCAATGATCTTAAACTTCTCGCACTCGACTTGATCAACCGACTTTCAAATCGAAGCTCCATTCCATCAAAGATGAGTGCGGTTCCGGCGACCCCTGGTTCAGTGCGCGCAATAATCGAGAGTTCGCTACTAGAAAAAAGGGCAGTAGAGATTCTCTACCATTCATCCTATTCCGATGAAGTTTCAAGGCGCGTTGTCATTCCAATAGAACTACGTCAAGAGAATGGCTTTGAGTATCTGTGGGGAGTGTGCCAAAGCGCTCATGCATTGCGCAGTTTTAGAGTTGACCGGATTCAAGAGGCGGCTGCGAAATCGACGCCTATTGAATCAATCCCTATGAGCGCACATGTTGAGAGCCAGGGGATTTCTTACACAATTCACGCCCACTCCAGACCTCGACACGTAATTGAGAGGTTTGCCATCAATAAAGAGGAGTTCACAGCAAATCTTCGGGTCGTCTCTTTTTCCACAGAGTGGATTAGACGTTCTGTTTTGGCATCGGCAGGGAGCGTCGAGGTGGTTGAACCTGCCAGTATTCGTAACGAAATCCTGCGTTCGGCGCAGTCGCTACTCAATCGCTACCAGGGGCGATAAATCCCCCTACCCATTGGAGAGGGCTCTGCGGTAGCCTTTCTCCATTCGATTTCATATACGTCAAAAAGGGAGTTCACCTCATGTTTCTGAAAGAGCCAAGTCATATCCTGATTCTCTTAATTGTCGTACTCGTACTCTTCGGCGCAAAGCGCCTCCCAGACTCTGCTCGCTCACTTGGTCGCTCAATGCGTATTTTTAAGAGTGAGATAAAGGAGATGAATACTGAGGAAAAAAAGAGTGAGGGCGAAACAACTCCCGAGAAGTAGTTACTCATGGCGTCCATTTCAGACGCACGGATGCCCCTGCTTGATCATCTTCGCGAACTCCGGAAGAGGGTTTTCCGCGCAGCTATCGTGATAGTTCTTGCATCCTTTGTTGGATGGTATTTCTACAATGAAATTATTACTCAGCTTGCTCTTCCTGTCTGCGATCTTAAAGCGGCACAAAGCTCTGGGGCTACACATTGCGGTTCGCTCTATATCAATGGTGTTCTGGGGCCGCTTAATCTGCAAATCAAAGTCGCACTCCTTGCCGGTGTAATTCTCTCGGCACCCCTTTGGCTCTACCAGCTCTGGGCATTCATCGCACCAGGTCTGCACCGTAAAGAGAAGCGAAACTCAGTCCTCTTCTTAGTGAGTGCAACACCTTTCTTCGCAATCGGCGCGACATTAGGCTATCTCGTACTTCCCATTGCTATAAAAGTTCTCTTCGGCTTTACGCCTAATGCGCTTTCAAACTTGGTGAAGTTCGATGATTACTTGGATTTTGTTATGCGCATTATCTTGCTCTTTGGCCTAGCCTTTGAACTTCCGATATTTCTAGTGACTTTTAACCTCATTGGTTTTCTTCGCGGAGAAACCATACTTCGGCCTTGGCGAATTTGGATTTTTTGTATCGTTCTCTTTACCGCCGCCTTCACCCCGACGGCAGATCCATTTACTATGGCACTTTTAGCAGTTCCCCTCTGCCTTCTTTACTTTATGGCCGGTGGAATCGCCCTATTGGTCGATAGGCGTCGCGATAAACGTTCCTCCAGCCTTCAAACAGGTGTTTCAACTATCGAGGCCGCAACACCTATCGAGTGATTGAGCGATAAGGTCGCCTTATGTGGGCGCTAGTTATAAATCCAACCTCTGGTAGCGGAAGAGGTGCATCTATAGGCCGACATGTTGCTGGATTTTTAAGCGCGCGTGGAGTTGAACACGAGATAGTCTCTGGCGATTCAGCGATCTCTCTCGTCAAACACCTATCGATCTTCATTGCAAAGCATCCTCAATGCAAGGGCGTCATCGCCGTTGGTGGAGATGGGTTAGCCCACGTTGTACTACAGAAGACGGTGCCGGCCCAGATTCCTCTAGCTGTTATTCCAGCGGGTACTGGTAATGATTTTGTCCGAACCCTTGGATGGTCACTTGATTCAATTGATCCGTATCTGGAGTCGATCGTCTCCACGTCACCGAAAACTATGGATTTAGGGTTAGTAGATGGCGAATGGTTCGGAGCTATTTTATCAACGGGCTTTGATTCGATTGTAAATGAAAAGGCCAACACAATGTCTTGGCCAAAGGGTCCAATGAAATATAACGTCGCAATAGCGATCGAACTTCCACGTTTCTCACCTCGGCATTACGAAATAACTTTAGATGACCGAACAATCTCTACTCAAGCGATGCTCATCGCTGTATCAAACGGGCGCTCTTATGGTGGAGGAATGTTGGTATGTCCAGATGCAGATATTCACGATGGCTACTTCGATGTCATGGTCTTGCACCCTGTATCAAAACTTGAGTTCTTGAAAGTCTTTCCACGTGTTTTTAAAGGTACCCACGTGACACATCCCGCAGTTGAGATTGTCCGAAGCAAGAAAGTAAGCATTAAATCCGAAGCGGTGGCCTATGCAGACGGCGAACGGATAGGCCCGCTCCCAATATCTGCAGAATGCATTCCAGGTGTTATGCAGACGTGGCTTCCATGAGTACACCGGCTCAAAAATATGCAGCTGCCAAAGTTCGCGGCGCTCATCCTGTAACCCAAGAGTTCCTTTCTACATTCGATTTTGAATTTGATCCATTTCAAATTGCGGCATGTCACGCCGTTGAAGAGGGGAGTGGTGTACTTGTTGCGGCACCGACTGGTGCCGGAAAGACTGTAGTGGGAGAGTTCGCAGCATATTTTGCGATTAATTTGGGCAAGAAGTGTTTTTACACAACACCGATTAAAGCTCTATCCAATCAGAAGTACTCGGAGTTTGTAGCAAAGTTTGGTCAGGATAGGGTCGGATTACTCACTGGCGATACAAGTATTAACTCCGAAGCCGATATCTTGGTCATGACAACCGAAGTTCTTCGCAATATGTTGTATGCCGGCTCTTCAACTCTTACCAATTTAGGTTATGTAGTCATGGATGAAGTTCACTACCTAGCTGATAAATTTCGCGGCGCCGTTTGGGAGGAGGTACTCATCCATCTCATGGAGAGCGTCCAGGTAATTTCCCTTTCAGCAACAGTGTCCAACGCCGAAGAGTTTGGTGAGTGGCTCGGAGAGGTACGTGGAAATACGACGGTTATTGTGAGCGAAATTAGGCCGATACCTTTGTATCAGCATGTTCTTATTGGCAACCGCATGATGGATCTCTTCCAACGACCCGGAGAGATTAATCCAGAGATTTTGCAGCGGGAGCGCGAAGCGATGCGCAAATCATCGATGGATAGACATCGTAGAGGTCGATACAGCGAACCCAAAGAACGCCTAACGCGCGCAGACGTAATAGAGAAACTACAGCGCGAAAATATGCTTCCAGCAATCACATTTATTTTTTCAAGAGTTGGTTGTGATGCCGCTGTTAAACAATGCCTCGCAGCAGGAATTCGCCTAACTTCACCTGAAGAGCGAGTCGAAATAAGAACCACTGCTCTGAAATACATCTCTAACATCTCAACTGAGGATCTAGAAGTCCTGGGTTTTAATGAATGGTTAACTGCTCTGGAGCGTGGAATTGCCGCGCATCATGCTGGTCTGCTTCCAAGTTTTAAAGGCGCTGTTGAGGATTTGTTCCAACGTGGTTTGGTAAAGGCGGTATTTGCCACTGAAACTCTGGCACTCGGAATTAACATGCCTGCCCGCACCGTTGTTTTAGAAAAGCTCATGAAGTTCAACGGCGAAGCCCATGTTCCTATTACTCCGGGGGAGTACACCCAGTTGACTGGTCGAGCTGGCCGCCGTGGAATCGATATTGAAGGTAACGCTGTAATCCAATGGTCGCCAACGGTTGATTCAGCGGCCGCGGCAGGCCTTGCTTCAACGCGCACGTATCCGCTCCGTTCATCTTTTAGCCCCTCATATAACATGTCGATAAATCTCATTGCTCGCTTTGGTAAAGAGCGTGCACGCAGATCTCTCGAATCATCTTTTGCACAATTCCAGGCCGACCGCGCAGTTGTGGGTCTTTCAAGGCAGATTCGTAAGAATGAAGTTGCAATCGAGGAGATTTTGGTTAGCGCGCAGTGCCACCTTGGCGATTTTATCGACTACGCAAGCATTCGCCGTGAAATCAAAGAGGTAGAAGTTCTCTTAAGTCGTCGAGATCAAAAGAAGAGTTTCGATAACCGTCAGCGCTCTCGTCTAGAGAGTGATTTAAGCGATCTCCGAAAATCGATGCGCAGTCACAGTTGT
This sequence comes from Candidatus Planktophila sp., assembly GCA_044370765.1. Classification (GTDB taxonomy): domain Bacteria; phylum Actinomycetota; class Actinomycetes; order Nanopelagicales; family Nanopelagicaceae; genus Planktophila. The sequence continues at coordinate 5,908 of JBILUX010000026.1, forward strand.
CATAGTTGCAATGAACGCGAGGATCATGCTCGGTTTGCTGAACGTGCTGGAAGGCTTAACCGTGAAAATGAGGGGTTGCGTAATCGCGTTGAGAGTCGCACGAATGTTATTGCTAAGACCTTCGATCAGATTTGCCAGGTACTAGACCATTTGAACTATATCGAGGGTGAAAAACCAACGGCACAAGGAAAGATTCTCACTAAAATCTATGCAGAATCAGATCTCTTATTGACTGAGTCGATTCGCTGCGGGCTCTTCGACGAACTCACCGCAAATGAGCTTCTCTCAATCGCATCATGCATGATCTTTGAGACCAGATCGATTGAAAAACAAGCTCCAAAAATGCCAAGTCCAAAGGTTTCGAATGCGCTTGCCGAAGTTATATCAATCTGGGCACAACTTGAGGAGATAGAGACGCAGTTTGGAGTCAAGACTCAACGTGAGCCCGATGCTGGTTTTTGTTGGATCTCTTATAAGTGGGCGAGTGGTGGGTCACTTCAAAGCGTCCTTAAAGGTAGTGATATGTCCGTCGGTGATTTTGTTCGCACTACTAAACAGTTAATCGATCTTCTTAATCAAATAGCTGGTGCGAGTGAAAAACTGCGCCCAGTCTGTCGGGACGCGGTCAAACGAATTGATCGTGGAGTAGTCTCTTATTTAATGGGAGAGATATGACCCTCATGCTTTTAGATAGCGCCTCACTTTGGTATCGGGCATATTATGGAATGCCAGATACTTTGGTCGCACCCGATGGCACTCCAGTAAATGCTATTCGGGGCTATATCGATATGACTGCACGATTAATGAGCATCTATAAACCTAATCGCATCGTTGCATGTTTAGATGGTGATTGGCGACCAACATGGCGTGTGGAGTTATTTCCTGATTACAAGGCCAATCGCCTGGAGGAAGAGGGCGATGAAGAGGAAGAGCCTGAAACTCTCACACCCCAGATCCCTATTCTTTTAGATTTACTCGATCTCTTTGGAATACCAGTTGTCGGCGTAGATGATTTTGAGGCCGATGATGTGATGGCCACATATGCCGAAGTTGAAAAGGGGCCGATTAGAATCGTTACGGGGGATCGTGATCTCTTTCAAATGGTCGATGACAAACGTGATATCAAAGTAGTTTATTTAGCTAAGGGAATATCGGCCCATGATTTAGTCGACATTAAATATGTTTCAGATAAGTATCAGATTCCGGGGGAGCGGTATGCCCTTTTTGCAATGTTCCGTGGAGATCCATCTGACGGTCTTCCTGGTGTTCGCGGCATTGGCGAAAAAGGTGCCGCGCTCATCGTCAATAACTTTGCAACTGTGGATGAGGTGCTAGCCGGAGCACATGCGGGGCATGATTCATTACCAGCGGCCTTAGCTAAGAAGATTATCGCTGGCACTGATTACCTCAAGATAGCGCCAACAGTTGTGCAAGTGGCTAGAAATGTTGCATTACCTCAAGTTGACCTGTCGATGCCCAAGGCCCCTGCAGATCTCTCTGAGATTTATAAGTTCAAGGAGCGCTATGGACTGGGTGCCAGCGTCGATCGTTTGATCAGTGCACTCGGTTGGTAAATATTCTTCTCAGTATATTTAGCGGCGCATTACTAAGCGCAGCCTTTGCTCCCTTTGCAATCTGGTGGGTTGCTCCCATAGCTATTGCTGTGCATATGCAAAGTTTGAAGAACTCTTCTAGACCATTCCTTAATTCATTTATTTTTGCACTAAGTTTTAATGCGATCGCACTACATTGGACGAGCACCTACGTAGGTGCAATACCTTGGTTAATCCTTGCTGTAGGCCAAGCAGCTCTATTTATCCCTCTAGGTTTAGCAAAGAAGTACTCGATAACGCTCTACCCGTTGATATTTCTTATTCTCGAACAGGTGCGGGGGAGTTTTCCATTCGAAGGTTTTGGGTGGCTGCGTATTGCCTACTCGCAGGCCGACTCTCCATATCGAGGGATAGCAGCCTTCGGTGGGGCAGCTGGCTTGAGCGCTATGACTCTTTCGATTTCTTTGGTTATATTCTCAATTCTTCAGAAGCGCTTAACATTACTTCCTCTATTTCCTTTACTCCTTCTGTTGATTCCTCTTCACGTACAGAGTATCGGAGCTGTAAAAGTATTAATGGTTCAAGGCGATGTTCCTGAATTGGGATTGGATTTTAACGCCAGGGCTACGCAAGTATTCTTTAATCACGTAAAGGAGAGTAAGAAGGCGCTTGCGACAAATAGCGATATTGATTTCATTCTCTGGCCGGAAAATGCCGTTGACGTAGATCCATTCACGAATCAAGAGCTATCACAAACACTCGATTCCTTTGTGCAACCGCTCATTGTTGGCGCAGTTATTCGTCAAAACAATGAACTTCAAAATGCTTCAATTCTGTGGGAAAGAGATGAGAAGAAGATATATGTAAAGCAGCATCTGACTCCTTTCGGTGAATACATTCCATTAAGAGCGTTAGCCGAGAAAATCTCACCTTTTACTGATTCAGTAAAGGATTTTTCAGCCGGTGATATATCGACAATATTCTCGGTCGGAAAGGCAAAGATTGCACCAATAATCTGCTTTGAACTCATCGACGATGAGATTCTTCACAGGGCGGCAATTTCATCGAATCTCATAGTCGTACAGACTAATAGCGCAACCTTTGGCAGATCGGCAGAGACGGCTCAACAGTTAGCGATTTCTAGAGTTCGAGCTATAGAACATGGAAGAAATATTCTCTCTGTCTCGACAACTGGAATATCGGCGCAGATTGACTACACAGGAAATATTCTTCAAAGTACGCAGATTCATAGACCGGAACACATATTTGCCGAGCCAGAGTTAATCACCAGCCAAACTCCGAGAGATCGAGCTGGAGATTGGGCGCTGGTAGCCACATTGATATGGCTTTTGCTCCTGGGGCGTAAGCGCAGTCAGCGTTATATCTAACGCCGATAAGTTACATTATGTAAAGTTATGCGAACTCAGAGATGGGTGGGCAGGAGCAGATCAGATTCCTATCCCCGTGAGCCCCATCGATACGCCCCACCGTTGGCCAGTACTTGCCTGGCATTCCAATGATCTCGCCGCTGACTAGGCCGCTACGCACTGTAGGCAGGCCACCGAGCTCACGAGGATACAAACGCTCCCACTTAGCCCCGATAACCGATTCAATCGTGTGTGGGGCGTGATGGAGCGCCGACTCCTCCACGCTTATCTCTCCATCGATAATCGATTGGATCTCTCCATGAATTGAAATCATTGCCGCGATGAATCTATCGATTTCGGCGATATCTTCACTCTCGGTCGGCTCAATCATCAGAGTTCCAGAGACAGGAAAGCTCATGGTTGGGGCGTGAAATCCGTAATCCATCAAGCGCTTTGCGATGTCATCAACACTCACGCCACTGATTTTAGTGATTTCGCGCAGATCCAAGATGCACTCATGGGCAACACGACCGGCCTCCCCCGTATAGAGAACGGGAAAGTATGGATTGAGTTTTGCAGCCATGTAGTTGGCCGACAAGATTGCAACTGATGTCGCAAGAGTTAATCCAGCCCCACCCATCATTCGAATATAGGCCCAGGAGATCGGCAAAATACTTGCAGAGCCATATGGGGCTGCGCTAATTGGCCCAGGACCAGTTTGTGGTCCTGCTAAAGCATCTAGAGGGTGATTGGGAAGAAATGGTGCCAGATGTGCACGAGAGATAACCGGTCCAACACCCGGTCCCCCGCCTCCGTGAGGGATACAGAAAGTCTTATGAAGATTGAGGTGTGAGACATCTGCGCCAAATTTTCCTGGCTGCGATAGACCTACAAGAGCATTTAGATTCGCACCATCTACGTATACCTGGCCACCGGCTTCGTGAACCATTGCGCAAATATCTGTAATCGCCGATTCAAAGACTCCATGCGTTGAAGGATAGGTCACCATGATCGCCGCTAAGGAGGATGCATGAAGTGCGATCTTGCTCTTCAAATCCTCAATACTGACGTTGCCATTTTCATCGCACTCAACAACAACGACTTTCATCCCTGCCATAACAGCAGATGCAGCGTTTGTTCCGTGTGCGCTGGATGGAATCAAACAGATTGTCCGAGCCATATCTCCACGCGAATCATGGTAGTTACGAATTGCAAGTAATCCCGCGAATTCGCCTTGACTACCGGCGTTGGGCTGTAATGAGACTGCGTCATAACCGGTAATTGCAATAAGCCAATCAGATAGCTCAGAGATTAACTGACGAGATCCAACGCTCTGATCAATTGGAGCAAATGGATGCAGTGAAGAGAACTCTGGCCATGTAACGGCCTCCATCTCAGTCGTTGCATTCAATTTCATTGTGCAAGAGCCAAGAGGAATCATTGTTCGATCTAAAGCTAGATCGCGATCTGACAACATGCGCAGGTATCGCAGCATCGATGTTTCTGACCTAAGAGTATTAAAGATTGGATGACGCAGATAGGAAGAGGTTCTAAGAAGGCTCTGTGGAATCGACGGCGCAGCTGAAGAGATTGCGCCTTTTCCAAAAATCTCAATCAGATCTGCGACTAAAACCGCATCCGTCGACTCATCGAGTGAGAGACCGACGTGCTGCGAATCTATGCGGCGCAAATTGATCTTCTTGGCCTTAGCCCTGGCATGTATCGCCTCAGCATCCTCAACCTGTATTTCCAACGTATCAAAGAAGCTGGAGTTAACGACGCGATGCCCAGAGGCGTTAATCGATGAAGCAACCTGCATGGTTTGATCATTTATTCTCTGCGCAATAATCTTCAACCCAGATGGGCCGTGCCACATTGCATAGAAAGCGCTCATGACTGCGAGCAAAACCTGCGCCGTACAAATATTGCTTGTCGCTTTATCACGACGAATATGCTGTTCACGCGTTTGAAGAGCTAAGCGAAATGCAGGATTTCCATGTGAATCAATACTTTGTCCAATTAATCGACCCGGCATTGATCGTTCTAACCCACTTCGCACGGCCATGAACCCTGCATGTGGACCGCCAAAGCCCATTGGAACACCGAAGCGCTGCGCCGAACCTACTGCGATATCTGCTCCCCACTCCCCTGGTGCTTTGATAAGTGTCAACGCAAGAAGATCGGTAGCTGCAATAAGCAGTGCATCCTTGCTTTGTGCCCACGTAGCAAGCTCCGAATAATCATTGATCGCTCCATGCGTATCGGGATACTGAACTAGAACCCCGAAAACAGATTCAATAGATGGAATAGTCAACAGGTCAACTACTTTGACGGTTATCCCCTGTGGCTTTGCACGTGTTTGTACGACTGCAATTGTCTGTGGGTGGCACTTGCTATCAACTAAAAATACCGCATCATCGCTACCTTTATAAACGCGGCGAGCAAGTGTCATCGCTTCTGCAGCGGCAGTACCCTCATCTAACATCGAGGCATTAGCGATTGGCAATGCAGTTAGATCACAGACCGTCGTTTGAAATGCAAACAAGGCTTCGAGTCTTCCTTGCGAAATTTCAGGTTGATACGGCGTATATGCCGTGTACCATGCCGGATTCTCTAAAACATTGCGCACTACTACTGGCGGCGTAATCGTTCCGTAGTAACCACTACCGATAAGTGATCTAAAGATTTGATTCTTATCTGCCAGGGCGCGAAGTGCGGCAATGGCTTGAACTTCATTAAGAGGTGCGGGTAAATGTTTATCGAGTTTTTCGGCGATTGCAATATTTGCAGGAACTACGTCGGCGATAAAGTCGGCCATTGTGGAGTAGCCGAGCTCCATGAGCATCGTCTGTGCCTGCTCTTCAGATGGTCCTATATGTCGGCGCGAAAAAGCATCGTATTCAATCATGGTCCCAGACTAGAGCGAATCAGGCGCCTTTGCTCTTACGTCTAAGCGAGAGCTCATCGTTATCTTGGCCACTAACAATCTCGCCATTAATCTCCCCTTGCAGCATCAAAAGGGAGCCTTCGACCTCGTGCCAGACTTTTCCAACTGCTATTCCGAATACGCCCTGACCGCCTGCAAGTAAATCAATGATCTCATCTGAGCTTGTGCACTCATAGATCGATGCTCCATCACTCATCAACGTAATACGCTCTAAATCCGTCACTCCCCTATTTCGCAGGTGATCTACTGCGGTACGAATATTTTGTAGAGAGACGCCAGCATCCAGTAATCGCTTAACAATCTTTAAAACCAGAATGTCGCGAAAGCCGTAGAGACGCTGAGTTCCGGAGCCACTTGCGCTACGAATACTTGGCTCAACCAGAGATGTACGTGCCCAGTAATCTAACTGGCGGTAAGTGATTCCAGCGGCCGAACAAGCAGTTGCGCCGCGATAGCCGATCTCTAATTCCTGGGAAACCACGTGGTGCTCGATTCTCTTGGGGAGTGCTGGTAAATCTAAGGCAGTTGTGCCCCTCTTTCAATAACCGACACGGTGCAAACCTCTAGTAGAGATTGAGAGTTTTCGCCCTATCCTGCAAAATCCTCAGGGTTGATCTCCTCCAGGAACTGCCTGAAGCGCTCGACCTCCTGGTTCTCCTGACCTCCCTCAACGGGGATCTCAATGCCTGCCTCATCGAGGAGCTCGGTTGAGGCCAAGATATTGCTATGAGTTCGTAGCGCCAGGGCGATTGCATCTGAGGGCCGCGCTGAAACCGTCTTAGTTGTCGATCCCCCATCACGAACTATTAGATTGGCGTAAAAAACACCATCCTTTAACTCGGTTAGATGTACTGCGGTGACCGTGGCATCTAAAGTATCGAGAAGCTCACGCATCAAATCATGGGTAAGCGGACGGGCCGGCTCAACGCCCTGTTGAGCGAAGGCGATCGCACTTGCCTCGCTTGCCCCCACCCAAATCGGCAAGAACCTAGAGCCATCGATCTCTTTTAATAAAACAATCGGCTGATTCGATGGCATCTCGACTCGAACGCCGACCACTTCCATTCCAATAAACATCGCTTATGGGCGAAGTCGGTGCAGACCAGCGCGGACAAGTGCTGCATGGAGTCGAATGGATAATGAGGCGATCTCTTTTTGAACCTCTTCTGCGCGGGCCTTGGACTCAGTTGATTTTTGACGAGTCAAGGGTGAAATAACCTGCTCGATTAATCCGATCTCACGATCGGCGGCAGATTTAAAAGAGCGAAGATGACGAGATTCAATTCCAAAGCTGGCCATCTCTGTTACC
>JBILUX010000135.1:0-3629 GCA_044370765.1 Candidatus Planktophila sp.
CTCATCAGACATAAGTAGTACCAAGAACTTCTTTGCTAGCTCTGGATTCTTTGCCTTAACTGGGATTTGGTAGGTATTTGAGCCAGACAAGTTTGGAAGTACTTTAAGTCCAGGTGTAGTTGGAGGTAGGAATAAGAAGTCCAAGTTGAGATTGACTCGCAGACGGTCTTTTAATCCACCAGGAGTTGCGTTGTGTCCCATCATCATTGCCGCTTTTCCAGCTGCGAAGAGGGCCATGCCAACGTTCTGGTCCTGTCCTAGAACACCAGTTTGGAATAACTTGGCATCGTAGACTTGCTTAAGTTGTGTAAATGCTTTACCAACTGAAGCGTCAGTATAAGAAGTTGTGACTGGAACATCACTCACGAAGTTAGTTCTCAAATTACTGAGCTTCTTTTCTGGTACTCCAGAAGCCAAGAAAGAGTCAAGCATCCATGTCAAGTGGTACCCCGAGCTACCGCCGACAGACATTGGCTCATAACCTGCAGCACGTAGTTTCTTGCCCATTGCTATCCAATTTGCCATGGAGCCAATCTGGTGATTTGCAGGAATCTTTATCTTTGCTTTAGCAAATGCATCTTTATTGATCCAAGCGAAACCGTAGTACACGGCGCCAAGAAGCACCTGGTAGTTCTTACCATCTGGTGCTATGAGAGTTGAAGATACTCCGTCACCATAGCGCGCCTTGAGATTAGCTGTCTTCCAGACGTCATCTATAGGAATGAACTGCTTCGCTTTCATCATGGCTGCATATGGAGGCAGGTTCATTGGTGCGCTAGCCACATCAGGTGCGCTATCTGAAGTCATGATTTGTAGGTTTGTAGTAGTTTGAGTTTGTGCATCTAGAACCTGCAACTCAACCTTAACTCCAGGATTCTGCTTTTCAAATTCATCTGCAACAATTTTAAATGCAGGTTGAATATAAGAGTCTGTTTGAACAATAAGTGTGATGGCATCTGCTGCACTGCTACTAGGTAACGTGAAAACTGTAATAGCTGCCACTGCAATAGTTGACGTTATGAACTTTAAATTGCGATTCATGCTCTCCCCTTCAATTCTCATATAACCCGTTGCGCGATTGCTACGGTTTTGGAACCGTTACCAATAACCCCCAAGACTCTTGTAAGAGTCAAAGCGACAGGTGCATAATCTCTTTTGGTACTGAGTGAAAACAAGGTATCTGAGTCAGCAACCTGTGTCAAACAAAATCACTCAAAAGTAAGGCTAATTTTTCTTATAATTGGTATGACAATTGGATGACCGCTGGACTCGAAATATCGTCAGTACCGTAATGGTTGACAGCATTCCTATCAAAGGCTTAAAATTCGTTCAAAATTGGAGGCACGGTGCGATGTTAAGCCCCTCTCATGCATGGCGATTCGACTCACACACCCGGGATCAGCTCAATACTATGGCCAGCAGCTCAACACTTGTGCTTCCCTTGGGCTCCACAGAGCAGCATGGGCATCATTTGCCGGTCTCCGTTGACGCTACCGTCGTCACGCATTTGGCAGAGGCGGCTGTTGCCCAGGCTTCATCGCAAATCCCAGTACTCCTTTTACCAACTCTACGTTTTGGGTTCGCCCAGCATCATCTCCCCTTTGGTGGGACCGTGAGTCTTCGATCTGAAACATATGTCAACGTTTTGACCGATATTGTTGTGGGTCTTGCTAGTCAAGGATTTAGACGTCTAATTTTCCTAAATGGTCACGGCGGGAATGAATCGCCGATGCATTTGGTAGTTGATTCGATCGCCTCACAAAATAAGATTGATATCCATATAGCCGCCGCGTCCTATTGGAAGATCGCTCAAGAATCTCTACTTACATTAGATTTTGGGGATGCCACAGTACCTGGACATGCAGGGCACTTTGAAACTTCACTCATGATGGCGATTGCTCCAGAACTTGTGCAACTTCAAAATCGCCCCGATGATCATGGTAAAAAACAACCGCTTGGGATGGCTGATATTCCTCTAGCTCATATTCGCCGTCCTGGTCTGTGGGAAACCAGTGATGGTCGGACAGATGATTCTCATTTGGCTTCAGCGCAAACAGGTGCCAAACTCCTCTCAGATATGACAGAGGTTATCTCAAACTTTATTGTCCAATTCCACAAATCATCACTGTAGGTTCGAATCTGGTACTTTTGCGCTTTGCAAAGGAATATTGAAGAGAATTGAAAAGAGGATAAGACCGTAATGCTGATCCAACATAGAAATCATGTCCTTGACACGTTGCAATTACTTGTTAATTCTTGTCCCCCGGCCTCAACAGATGAGGAACTTCCAGATCTGCCGGCAATCAAGAAATTTGTCAAAGATAGAATTATCACGGAAGTTGCCGAGTTGGCGACTTTTGATATTGGACAGCTCCATATGGTGCGAAGCCAATTCCGGTTAATCTTCGTAGCTCCTGATGACATAACAAAGATAACACTAGTTAATAACGCCCTCTCCTCTGCGCGAATATCTCCTCGCTTAGTTGAGCACGATAATTTGGGAATACATTTCCATTATTTTCCTTCATTTGCCTCGTTGTCGGATCACCTCATCGCTGACTTCTCAATGGCATTAGCATTACTTATTAGTGCTGGAGAGATAAATAGGCTGCGTGTTTGCTCGGTGGCTGAATGCTCACGGGTATTTATTGATTCCTCCCGTAATAGATCTCGTACCTACTGCGATAGCAAAACGTGCGGTGCAAGAGTCCATGCCGCCTCTTATCGCCAACGACAAAGAAGCTAGTTTCACTATGTCTTATGCCTCTTTGGGAGTTAAAGCGGTAGTAAATGCTGCAGGCGCACTCTCCCGTTTAGGTGGATCCGTTCTTTCCCCTGGAGTTTCCGAAGCGATGAAAGAGGCATCTGAGAACTTCATTGACCTTCCTCTTTTTCACGATCGTGCCGGCGAGGAGTTGGCGAGAATCACTAATAATGAAGGGGCCTGTGTATCGAATGGAGCAGCGGCTGGAATTCTTGTTTCGGTAGCGGCATGTTTAGCAGGAGACGACATCGAACTGGCAGCAAAACTGCCAAATGCTACGGGTTTAGAAAAAGTTAACGTCCTTGTGTGGCGCAAGCATGTAGATGGTTTCCTGGCTGGAGCAGATCAAGTTTTGCATAATGGATACCTGTCCGCCGTCACCATGGCGGGTGGCACATTAAGAATTATTGATGAAGTCGATGAGCTCAAGACAAGTGATGCGGCAATGCTGTGGTTCCCGAATGTATACCCCCAAGTTGAGAATGAAGAGGATTTTCTAGATCTATTTCTTAATCGGGCGCGTTTGCTTGGCATTCCCTTCATTGTCGATGCAGCAGACCAAATACCACCGATATCAAATCTTTGGTACTTCACGCGCGATAAAGGGGCTGATCTTGCAATTTTCAGCGGAGGAAAGGGATTAAAGGGACCAGGCTCAAGCGGCCTGATAGTTGGTAAGAAAGAGTTAATAAGGGCCTGTCGAGTAAACAGTGGACCAGAACACACCATTGGTCGCCCGGCCAAGGTCGGGAAAGAAGAGATTGCTGGGTTACTTAAGGCGGTAGAGGAGATTTTATCTTCTGATCCACTCAGCGAGACTTCACGCTGGCATTTCGTGGTTGATCGATGGCTGGTGGAGCTTGAT
>JBILUX010000136.1:0-3618 GCA_044370765.1 Candidatus Planktophila sp.
AGATACCGGGCCAATCATTACCCAAATGCAGGTGCCCGTTCTACCCGGGGATGATGAATCCACACTTCATGAGAGAATTAAGAAAGTTGAACGCGGTCTCATAGTTGCGACCATTGCATTGATCCTTCCAACACTGGAGCGCCATGTCTGAGGTTAAAGTTATCCGCCGTGCACTCCTTAGCGTCTATGACAAGACACGTTTGCTGGAAATAGGAAAAGTATTAAGTGAAGCTGGAGTTGAAATTCTCTCAACAGGATCAACGGCGGCTCAATTAGCAGCCGCTGGAATTCCAGTACAAGAAGTTAGTGCCTATACCGGTTTTCCGGAGATCATGGGTGGTCGCGTCAAGACGCTACATCCGCGGGTGCACTCTGGAATCCTGGCCGATCAAAATAACCCGCAGCACATGGAAGCGATAGCCGATTTAGATATTGCACCCTTTGATTTAGTCATTATTAATCTCTATCCCTTTGCTGCCACGATTGCATCTGGCGCAGATTTCGCCGAATGTATTGAGCAGATCGATATTGGTGGTCCATCAATGTTGCGCGGGGCTGCAAAAAACCATGGCTCGGTAGCAGTTATCAGTCAAACTTCGCAGTATGACGGGCTTATAGATGCGATAAAGGCGGGTGGCTTCACTCTTGCCCAGCGACAACGGTTAGCACTTGATGTATTTAGAACTACGGCGGAGTACGACTTAACTATTGCAAATTGGCTCGCAGAGAGTGAAGAGCTTCCTGAATGGTTTGGTCGTATTTATCGTCGCAAGGATTCGCTTCGTTATGGAGAGAACCCGCATCAAAGCGCGGCGATCTATTCAGGTGGAGCACCAGGAATTGTTAATGCAGTTCAACTACATGGCAAAGAGATGTCATTTAACAACTACACCGATGCAGATGCGGCCTGGCGGGCAGCCCTAGACCACAGCGACCCATGCGTTGCCATTATTAAACATGCAAATCCATGCGGTATTGCAACGGCGATAGATATCGCATCGGCCCATAAGAAAGCGCACGAGTGCGATCCCGTTTCAGCCTTTGGCGGAGTCGTTGCAGCTAACCGTGAAGTAACTCTAGAAATGGCTACCCAGCTCTCTGAGATATTTACTGAGGTTGTCATCGCTCCGAGTTATGCCGCAGGTGCGGTAGAGCTTTTATCTAAGAAGCCGTCGATTCGAATTCTTCAATGCGGTATCCAGAAAATTTCTTCCGTTGAGATGCGTCCAGTCTCTGGTGGAGTTTTGTTGCAGGAGATGGACTTTATTGATGCACCAGGTGATTCACCTGCGAACTGGAAGCAGGTCAGTGGCCACAGCGTGGATGCCACGGTTATGAAAGAGCTTGAGTTTGCTTGGAGATCTGTTCGGGCAGTTAAAAGCAATGCAATTCTCTTAAGCAGTAATGGTGCATCGGTTGGAATTGGTATGGGACAGGTTAATCGCGTTGACTCTGCACGCCTTGCTGTAACTCGTGCAGGGGATCGCGTAAAAGGATCGGTTGCTGCAAGTGATGCCTTTTTCCCATTTGCCGATGGATTGCAAATCTTGATCGATGCAGGCGTTAGCGCTGTAGTTCAGCCCGGTGGAAGCGTACGTGATGAAGAAGTCATCGCAGCGGCCCAGAACGCTGGTATTGCGATGTTTTTCACAGGTACTCGCCATTTCTCTCACGCATAGAGCTGCAATAGGATTGCTCACATGAGCGCACAGATATTAGATGGCAAGGCATTAGCGGCAAAAATCAAATCCGAACTTGCAGTTCGAGTAGTCGAACTAAAATCTCGAGGGATTACTCCTGGACTTGGAACGGTTCTAGTTGGTGATGACCCTGGCTCGCATTCATACGTTGGCGGAAAACATCGCGACTGTCACGAAGTCGGAATTAACTCTATCCGCGTAGATCTTGCCGCCGATGCTACAGAGGCCGACGTTATGGCTGCGATAAGAGATCTCAATGCATCACCCGAATGCACGGGCTACATAGTGCAGCTACCTTTACCTAAGGGAATCAATACCCAAAGAGTTTTAGAGGCGATTGATCCATCTAAAGATGCCGATGGATTGCATCCCATGAACCTAGGTCGCTTAGTGTCGGGCTATGACGCGCCACTACCCTGTACGCCTCATGGAATCGTTGAGCTACTTACACACTACGGAATTAGTACTAAAGGCGCCGAAGTTACTGTGATTGGTCGAGGTTTAACCGTTGGTCGTCCACTTGGTTTATTACTAACGCGCAAACAAGAGAATGCAACGGTGACTCTTACTCACACTGGAACCAAGGATTTACTAACGCATACTAAAAACGCCGACATTATCGTCGCAGCGATTGGCCAAGCGCATTTCTTAAAGGCCGAGATGATCAAACCCGGCGCAGTAGTTATCGATGTGGGAATTTCGCGCACCGATGCTGGTCTACTTGGTGATGTTGATCCAGGGGTAATGAACGTTGCCTCATGGGTGGCACCAATGCCTGGCGGAGTTGGACCGATGACGCGTGCGATGTTGATTAAGAATGTAGTTGATGCATGCAGTTAACTAATCGCCTGCTTAGCGCCTTCAGCAACGCTGCGATTATCGTTGGCATCGCTTTAGGCATAGGCGGAATAGTGCGAGGTGGGTCACTTTTTATCGCGTTAGGCACAGCAGGGATTGCCTTTAAGGGACGGAACTTGCGTAGATTCGACTTTTATTTTCCACTCATAATCGCTATCGCCCTTTTTGCTCTGGCAGTTGCACTTCCTCGCGGGCGGTAGAGTTGAGGCATTGCTAGTTCGGATAAGAAAAGGGAGTACGCCATGGGCGGAAAAGTTACTGTAGTCGGTGCAGGTTTTTATGGTTCAACAACTGCGCTTCGTCTAGCTGAATATGATGTTTTTGACACAGTAGTTCTTACCGATATCGTCGAAGGAAAGCCTGAGGGTTTAGCCCTTGATATGAATCAATCTCGATCCATTGAAGGCTTTGAGACAAAGATAATCGGAGCGACAACAACGGCCGAGGGCGCTGGATATGAAGCAACTGCTAACTCTGATGTTGTAGTTATTACCGCAGGTATTCCACGTAAGCCTGGCATGAGCCGTATGGATTTAATCGGCGTTAACGCTGGCATTGTTCGTGGTGTTGCAGAAAATATTGCTAAGCATTCACCTAACGCCGTCATTATCGTGGTTTCAAATCCACTCGATGAGATGACATCCCTTGCCCAACTCGCAACAGGTTTTCCTAAGAACCGCGTCATGGGTCAAGCTGGAATGCTAGATACCGCCCGCTTTACTAACTTTGTCGCTGAAAAATTAGCGGTCAAGGTTGGCGTAGTAAAGACTCTTACTCTTGGTTCACATGGCGACACAATGGTTCCAGTTCCAAGTCGCTGCACAGTAAATGGCAAAGCGCTCAGCGAACTCTTATCTCAAGCTGAAATCGATGATCTAGTTGATCGCACTCGCAATGGTGGCGCCGAAGTTGTTGCACTACTTAAGACTGGTTCGGCTTACTACGCACCATCGGCCGCGGCTGCACGTATGGCTAAGGCTGTAATCGAAGATTCAGGCGCCGTTATGCCGGTATGTGCGTGGGTAGATGGCGAATATGGAATCTCTGGTGTCTACCTCGG
>JBILUX010000137.1:0-3602 GCA_044370765.1 Candidatus Planktophila sp.
AATGCCGAAGGCGCTCTTTCGCAGGCTGCAGCCGTTGATGCAAAGCGCGCAGCTGGTGAAAAACTCTCACCGTTGGCCGGTGTGCCACTGGCTCTTAAAGATGTCATGACACAAAAAGGTGTTCCAACAACGGCAGGTTCAAAGATCCTTGAAGGCTGGCGTCCGCCGTATGACTCAACCGTTGTTACTAATCTAAAAAATAATGACATAGTTATTTTAGGTAAGACAAATATGGATGAGTTTGCAATGGGTTCATCGACTGAAAACTCTGCCTATGGACCAACGCATAACCCATGGGATTTAACTCGTATACCTGGTGGCTCTGGCGGCGGTTCATCGGCGGCGCTAGCCGCCTTTGAAGCACCACTTGCAATTGGAACCGATACTGGCGGCTCCATTCGCCAACCTGCTGCCGTTACAGGCACTGTTGGAGTAAAGCCAACCTACGGCGGGGTTTCTCGTTTTGGTTTAATCGCATTTTCATCCTCCCTTGATCAAGCAGGTCCTTGCGCGCGCACCGTTTTAGATGCCGCGCTCTTGCAAGAGGCGATTGCCGGCTATGACCCTAAAGACTCAACCAGTATCAATGCACCCGTGCCACAGGTTGTTAACGCTGCACGATCTGGTGATGTAAAGGGAATGAAGATCGGTGTCGTTAAAGAGTTAAATGGCGATGGCTACCAAAGCGGCGTGCGTACGCGTTTCGAGGAGTCACTAGAACTTCTAGCTGCAGCTGGTGCGGAAATAGTTGAAGTATCTGCACCTAACTTTGAATACGCACTTGCCGCATATTATTTAATCGCACCATCTGAGTGCTCATCAAACCTGGCCCGCTTCGATGCGATGCGCTATGGCCTACGCGTTGGTGATGTCGATGGAGCATCGGCAGAGTCGGTCATGAACTTAACGCGCGAAGTCGGCTTTGGCCGCGAAGTTAAACGTCGAATCATTCTTGGAACTTATGCATTGTCGTCGGGCTATTACGATGCTTACTACGGCAGTGCTCAAAAGGTTCGCACACTTATTACACAAGATTTCAACAAGGCCTTTGAAAAGTGTGACGTGATGGTTTCACCAACATGCCCAACAACGGCCTTTAAAATCGGTGAAAAATCCGATGACCCCATCGCCATGTATTTAAATGACATCGCAACTATCCCAGTCAACATGGCGGGAATTGGTGGCATGTCGCTACCTGCAGGTTTGGCACCAGAGGATGGTCTACCGGTTGGTTTCCAAATCATGTCACCTGCGATGCAAGATCAGCGTATGTACTTAGTTGGCGCCGCCCTTGAAGCCGCACTCCTTACTAAATGGGGCGCACCTTTGCTCTCACTAGCACCAGAATTGGTGGGCAAATAAATGGCACTTACTTACGATGATGTCATTGCAAAGTACGAACCAGTCTTAGGGCTTGAAGTTCATGTGGAATTAAATACTAAGTCGAAGATGTTTTGTGGCTGTAGCACAATATTTGGCGGCGAACCCAACACGCAGACCTGTCCAGTCTGTTTAGCCTTGCCAGGAGCCCTTCCTACGGTTAATGAAAAAGCTATTGAATCCACGATAAAGATCGGTCTTGCCCTTAACTGTTCTATCGCACCCTTTAGTCGCTTTGCACGTAAGAATTATTTCTACCCAGATATGCCAAAGAACTTTCAAATTTCGCAGTATGACGAGCCGATCTGCGTCAATGGATACGTCGATGTTGAGATTGAAACCGATGAGGGTCCAAAGAGCTTTCGCATTGAAGTTGAGCGTGTGCATATGGAAGAGGACACTGGTAAATCACTTCACGTAGGTGGTGCAACAGGTCGTATTCATGGCGCCGAATACTCTTTACTCGATTACAACCGTGCCGGGATACCTTTAGTTGAAATCGTTACCAAGATTGTTCCTGGTACTGGAAAATATGCACCAGAGGTAGCAAAAGCCTATGTCGCCGAACTTCGCGATATTTTGCGCTCACTCGGCGTCAGCGATGTAAAGATGGAGCAGGGCTCTCTTCGCTGTGATGCCAACGTATCGCTTCGCTTAATCGGTGCCCAAACTCTTGGCACTCGTAGCGAGACTAAAAATGTTAACTCGCTTCGATCAGTTGAACGCGCAATTCGTGGAGAAATGATTCGTCATGCCGAGCTCTTAAATAAGGGGGAGCGTGTTGTACAAGAGACGCGTCACTTCCAAGAAGAGTCTGGTCTCACTCGTTCTGGTCGCTCTAAAGAGCAGGCCGAGGATTACCGTTACTTCCCAGAACCAGATTTAGTTCCAGTTGCACCAGATGCTGCATGGATTGAAACGCTTCGCTTAGCTTTACCTGAGCGACCATCGATTCACCGCAAGCGCCTTCAAGAGGCTTGGGCTGTGCCGGATAAGGAAATGGCGGCGATGATTAACGCCGATGTTCTAAATATTGTTGAAGCCACAGTTAATTTGGGTGCAGATCCAACTAAGGCGAGAAGCTGGTGGCTCGGTGAGATCTCACGAATCGCAAATGATAAAGACGTTGCAATCGCAACTCTTGCCATTACTCCTAATGATGTTGCAGAGATTGTGGCTCTCGTTAGCGCAGGTGAGCTCACCGACAAGTTAGCGCGCCAAGTAATCGAAGGTGTAATCGCCGGAGAAGGAAAGCCTGCCGTCGTTATAGCCGCTCGTGGAATTAAAGTTGTTAACGACGATGGCGCACTTATGGCCGCCATTGAAAAAGTCTGTGCCGAACAAATCGATACTGCACAAAAAGTTCGAGATGGACACTTACCTGCAGCAGGTGCCTTAATCGGCGCGGTCATGAAAGAGACAAAGGGCCAAGCAGATGCTGCTCGCGTTCGAGAGCTTCTACTCGGCCACCTTGGTCAAGCCTAATTAGTGGACTAAAGCGCCTTCAGTTTCAACGACAGCGTCTTTTCCAATATTGATAAAGAAGAATAAAACAACTGCACCGATAAATAGAAGTAGCGCACTGAACTTAAATGCCACAGTAAATCCATGTGTCATTGCATATGCCTGAACTTTGTCACCTAAAGCCGAGTTCGCCGTTGCATAGGTGGCCGTTGCAGTTGCAGCCACAGTATTGAGGAGTGCGGTACCGAGAGAGCCACCGATCTGCTGACTGGTGTTCACCATGGCGCTTGCAACCCCAGTGTCGTGATTGCCCACACCATGAAGAGATGTAGTTGTTAGTGGAATAAAGACCAACGCCATTCCACTAGACATAATCAAAAGCGCTGGCATTACATGTGTTAGGTACGATGTTTCTGGCGTTATGTTCGATAGGAACAAGAGACCAAGACTTGCTGCGATAAGGCCAGGGATCATCAATGGCTTTGGACCAAACTTTGGCAAAAGCTGTGAGGCGATTCCCGCAAAGATAATGATTCCAGCAGTAAATGGCAGGAAGGCAAAGCCAGATTTCAAAGGACTGTAGCCAAGGATTACTTGAAGGTAGAGACCTAGGAATAAGAACATTGAAAATAGCCCGGCACCGACAACTAATGAACCAAGATATGAACCACCGCGGTTGCGATCGGTAATTACGCGAAGTGGCATGAGTGGATTTGCAACCTTGCTTTCAATAACAACAAAGACGACCAAGAGAATTA
>JBILUX010000138.1:0-3574 GCA_044370765.1 Candidatus Planktophila sp.
AGTTGCATCTGGTGATATTGAAGATATAAATCGCGCGGTTGCATCTAGTAAAAAAGTATTTGACGATGGAATTTGGCGAGACATGAATCCGCGCGATAAGAAAGCGATTATGTTGCGTTGGGCTCAACTTCTCAATGATCACCGAGAAGAGTTGGCCCTGTTAGAGGCAGTTGATACTGGGCGTCCAATAAGTGATGCTTTAAGCGTTGATGCACCTAACTCTGCACGTGTGATCCAATGGTATGCCGAAACTATTGATAAGACTTATGACGAGATCGCACCTGCCCCCCGCAATGCTCTAGCAATGATTACGCGCGAACCACTTGGCGTCATCGGCGCAGTTGTCCCATGGAACTATCCGATGATGATTACAAGTTGGAAATTAGGCCCAGCGATTGCGATGGGCAATAGCATTGTTGTAAAGCCTGCCGAAAATTCATCACTGTCCGCGCTAAAAATGGCAGAGCTTGCTATTGCAGCTGGATTACCTGCGGGCGTATTTAACGTAGTTCCAGGACTAGGGGCAGAGGCTGGACAAGCCCTTGCCCGTCACATGGATGTTGCAAAAATTGCCTTTACCGGTAGCGGTCCAACGGGGCGCAAAATGATGCAATACGCCGCTGAATCAAATATGAAACAGGTATCCCTTGAATTAGGTGGCAAGAGTCCACAAGTTATCCTCAATGATTGTTCTGACTTAGCTACTGCCGCTTCAACTATTGGCTGGGCAATTTATTACAACGCAGGCCAAACCTGTAATGCCGGCTCCCGCATCATCGTTGAAAAAGGCGTGAAAGATGAGCTTTTTGCCCACCTTCATGCATTCTTAGAGACGTTCATAGTTGGAAATCAATTTGATCCTTCAACGCAGATGGCCGGCCTGGTTTCAACTCTTCAGCGCGAACGTGTGAATTCTTACTTGGATCTCATCGGCCAAGATGGTGAAACAATTATCTTCGGTGGAGAAAAAACCGCTGGTGATGATTTGTTAATCAAGCCAACTCTAATTGACAACGTAAAACCAGATTCACGTCTGGCGCAAGAAGAGATTTTTGGCCCAGTACTAGTTTCAATCGATGCTAAAGATGAGGCAGATGCATTACGACTTGCTAATGCGACCGAGTATGGGCTGGCAGCTTCGGTATGGACTAGCGACATCGCCCGGGCTCATAAATTTGCCCGTAAATTACGTGCAGGAACAGTGTGGATTAATACATTCGATATGTTGGATGTCATTACTCCCTTTGGTGGCTTTGGTGCATCTGGAAGTGGTCGTGATAAGTCTTTACACGCCTTAGATGCATACAGCGCACTTAAAACGACCTGGGTAGATCTCAATTAATACAATCCAATCGATAAGAGGAGAAACCACGTGAAGATGAAGGCGGCAGTCCTAGACGGCGTTGGATCCAAGTTCGAAGTTCGCGAAATAGATTTAGCTCCTCCGAAATCGGGAGAGCTTCTAGTTAAAATTGCAGCCAGTGGTCTATGTGCAAGTGATTTAAATGCCGTCGATGGAAAGCGAAAGCTGGTTCCCTTTCCTGCAGTCATCGGTCATGAGGCCGCTGGTGTCATAGTTGAAACCGGCCCTGACACCATTGGCTATGCAGTTGGCGATCACGTCATCATGTCAATCGTTCCTAACTGTGGAACATGTGACTACTGCGAATCAGGGCGTCCCAACTACTGCTCAACTGCAGGAAACGCGATGTCGGTCGGTGGATTATTCGATGGCACGAGCCGCTTAAGCCATAACGGTGAGAAAATAAATCACTTCTTAACTGTTGCATCCTTTGCTGAATATGTTGTCGTGCCAGTATCTGGCGCGGTCGTGATTCCAAAGGAGATGCCTTTAGATCGTGCAGCCCTCATAAGCTGCGCAGTATTGACAGGTTACGGCGCAGTAATGAACACGGCCAAAGTAAAAAGTGGTTCGCGCGTGGCAGTTTTTGGCTGTGGCGGCGTCGGTCTCAATATCGTCCAAGGCGCACGGATGGCAGGGGCGAGAACGATTATTGCCATTGATATCAGTGATGAAAAGCTAGAGATCGCCCGAAAAGTTGGAGCTACTCACACCATTAACGCCTCGACCTCGGATCCAGTTGCTGAAGTCAAGAAAATATGCGGAGGCGTTGATTACGCCTTTGAGGCCCTGGGGCGAGAATCGACAATCCAGCAGGCATGGGGCACGGTTGACGTTGATGGAGGGTTGATTTTGGTGGGACTTCTAAAGAATGGAGCCACCCTCACGCTCGATGCCGGCCCTTTTGTGAATGAACAGTGGATTAAGGGCTGCTACTTCGGCTCGTCAAACCTTAAAGTCGATGTCCCAACGTTAGTCAAAAGTTACCTAAATGGCCATCTATTTCTAGACGAACTCATATCAGAGCGGATAGGTTTAGGAGACCTCGACCAAGCCTTTGATCGTTTAAGGGCAGGAGAAGGTGCGCGAAACGTTCTGGTCTTTGACTAAGTGCGGATCCGCGTAAGTACAAAATTCCAGATCACTTGCAGTCAACACGTGTACTGCAAGGGGTAAGGATGTATGAGATAAGCACATACCACTTACAAACTAAGGAGAACTGAGTGAAAGCTTCAAAAATCACCATTGGATCCATTGCTGCAGCACTTGTTGTAGCACTTGCGATTCCTGTATTAAGTACATCATCAGCATCTGCTGCAGTTAATTGGGCCAAAGTTACTAGCGCCTCACAAGGCGGAGGCATGGGTGCATTAGAAGCTGCATGCAAGAAAGAAGGACAGTTAAACGTCATTGCACTTCCTCAAGACTGGGCAGACTATGGAGTCATGCTTGATGGATTCAAGAAGAAGTACGGAATCAAGATCGATGAGGCCAACCCAGAAGGTAGCTCACAAGATGAAATTAATGCTGCAGAGACAAATAAGGGAACAAAACGGTCACCCGACGTTTTTGACCTTAGCACTTCAACTGCAGTTTTGTACTTAGGTAAAGGTACTTATGCTCCATATAAAGTAAAGCTATGGAACTACATTGATGGTGCAGCAGCGATTTCACCTAATGCCGAAATCACTCCTAACTATGTTGGTACTTTGACAATTGGTTACAACTCATCACTACTTGGAACAATCACCAAGCTAGATGACCTATTTGATGCAAAATTTAAGGGCAAGGTTGCTCTTAATGGAGATCCATTGGCATCAGGAACTGGCTTAAACGGTATCTTCATGATTAATAAGGCACTTGGCGGAAACTTCTCAGACCTTACTAAGGGTGTTGCCTGGTTTAAGAAGTTAACGGATGCCGGAAACTTTATTAACGTAAACCCAACCGCTGCAACGATTGCTAGTGGCCAAACACCTGTTGTTATTGACAATGGTTACGTTCAGGTTGCTGCAGCCCGTAAGTTAGCCGCAGCTGGAGTAGCTTGGAAACTATTCACGCCTGCATCAGTTGGTGGTGGATATAACTCTGCAATCTCTGCTTGGGCACCAAACCCTGCATGTGCACGCCTATGGATGGAGTACACACTTGGTGAGACTGGTGCTGGAGTATGGGCAGTCGGCGGAGCAACTCCACGAGTATGGGCATGGA
>JBILUX010000189.1:0-3531 GCA_044370765.1 Candidatus Planktophila sp.
GAAGATACTCGCACCCAAGTAATATCAATCTTAATCATCAACGTAATCTCCGTTGGCCTTTCTTATCTATTCCTTCATCTGCTACAGAATCAATGGGTCACCGTGGGTCTTGGGGCCGCCTTCTCAATGAGTTATCTCGTTGGCCTACTTATTACGCTCTCGCTCTTGAAAAAACACACTGGGCCTATCAAGGTGAGGGATTTCCTAGGCCAGCATCTGCGTTTAATTGGTGCCTCGGTCGGGGTTATGGCCCCATTATTCGCACTTACTCAGTACATCTCCTGGGTTGGGGTTGAACTTTCACCAATCGCCCGAGCTGGAGAGTTATTAGTAGTTATGGTGATGGCTTTTTTTGGTTATTTAGTTGCGGCAAAGGCAGCTGGCGTCGAAGAAATCTCAATGATTGCCCATTTGAGGGACTCGGTGGTCGGCCGCTCCAAGGATGCGGAATAAAGTAGGTGCTGGAGATGTTTCTAAGGAGTGAGCGTGAGTGAAGTAAGAGATCTTGTCATTGTGGGTTCTGGACCTGCTGGATATACAGCTGCAATTTACGCATCGCGTGCGCAGTTACATCCAGTTATTTATGAGGGTTCGGTGACCGCTGGTGGCGCACTCATGAACACAACTGAGGTTGAAAACTTTCCTGGTTTTGTCGATGCCGTGATGGGTCCCGATTTGATGGACAATATGCGCAAACAGGCAAAACGTTTTGGCGCAGAGTTAATCACGGATGACATTGTTGAGATGGATTTACTTGGAGAGATCAAAACCCTAAAAGATGGCTCTGGAAATACTATTAAAGCTAAATCTGTAATCCTTGCCACAGGTTCGGCCTATCGAGAAATTGGATTAGTAAATGAAAAACGCTTATCGGGGCATGGTGTCTCGTGGTGTGCAACATGCGATGGCTTCTTTTTCCGCGATCAAGTAATCGCAGTTGTTGGTGGGGGAGACTCCGCTGTTGAAGAGGCGACATTTCTTACTAGGTTTGCTAGCAAAGTAGTTTTGATTCACCGTCGTGATTCACTGCGCGCATCAAAGATTATGGCTGAGCGCGCCGCGGCCAATCCAAAGATTGAGTTTCTTTGGAATACTGAAGTTATAGATGTTCTAGGTGAATCTAAGGTAACTGGATTAAAGCTTCGCAATACTGTCGATGGCAGTGAAGTTGAGCGCGATTTCACTGGCCTCTTTGTCGCTATCGGCCACATACCTCGTAGTGAGCTCATTAGCTCGCAGATAACTCTTAACGAAGAGGGTTACGTTGAAGTTGAGGGCAGATCAACTCGAACAAATATTCCAGGAGTCTTCGCATGTGGAGATCTCGTCGACCATACATACCGCCAGGCAATCACCGCTGCCGGCTCGGGCTGCCAAGCGGCCCTTGATGCTGAAAAATTTCTATCTCACCACTAAAGTTCACTCATTACGCATAAGAATCTGGAGAATATCGATGGCTACAACGAACGTTACAACGGCAAGTTTTGATGCTGAGGTTTTGAAGAGCAGCATCCCTGTATTGGTCGATTTCTGGGCAGAGTGGTGCGGGCCTTGCCGTGCAGTTGGTCCGATTCTCGAAGAGATTTCAAATGAGCATGGTGCAAAACTAAAGATTGTAAAACTCAATACCGATAATGAATCAGCGATTGCGATTCAATATGGAATAACTTCAATTCCAGCGATGTATGTTTTTGTTAACGGTGAAGTTGTTAAGACGATTGTTGGGGCTCGACCAAAGCCTGCCATGCTTAAAGAGCTTGAAAGTTTCATCGCTTAATTTTTATTAGGTGTTAAACCATGCCTGATTTAAATGAAGATCAGATTCGATCTTTTCAACAAAGCCGTGGTTTAACTGTTACTGGACGTCTTGACGCAATAACTTCACGTGCTCTCGAAGAGGCTAGGTGGAAGCTTGGGGATCGATCGCTCAATCTTCAAGAGCCGCCACTTATGCGTGGGGATGATGTTGGAGCGCTTCAGTCGCGTTTAACAGAGATGGGTTTTGACTGTGGTCGCGTTGATGGAATTTTCGGTGTTAGAACATCTGCGGCGGTAAAAGAGTTTCAGCAATCTATTGGAATAATCACCGATGGTAAATGTGGACCAGAGACAATTATTGGATTATTGCGCCTATCCCGAATAGTTTCAGGTGGGGCGCCTTCTGCGATGCGCGAGAGTGCCACACAAAGAAACCGTGGTCCGGCCCTTGCTAATAAAGTTATTGTTTTAAATCCAGATGGTGATGATGATCTTGTTTACGATGTCGCTCTTCGTACTGAGGGTCGATTACTAGCACTCGGTGCCTCTGTTTTTTTAACCAGGGGTGTTTCAAATAATCCAACCGAGACTGATCGAATTGCATTTACAAATCAAAGTGGCGCCGATTTGATGATCTCCCTTCATCTTGATAGCTATAAGAATGAACATGCACATGGTGCTGCGACTTATTTTTACGGCAGTGACGCCCATGGTGTGCACTCAATAGTTGGGGAGCGTTTTGCATCATTAGTTCAACGAGAAATCTGCGCCCGAACGGATTTGGCTAACTGCCGTACTCATGCAATGGCATGGGATCTACTGCGTCTTACTCGAGCCCCTGCAGTTCAGATTGATCTGGGTTATGTATCTAATCCTGGTGATATTGAGCGAATATCCCGACCTGATTTCCGTGATGTCATCGCTGAAGCGTTAGTTATCGCTATTCAGCGGCTCTACTTAGCTGCAGATGATGATGCAAAGACAGGGACGCTTCGCATCTCTGATTTACGCAAAGCTGGCATACGCCGTTAAATAGTGTCCGAGGGGGCCTAGCTCTGTGGCAGACTGAGGCCATGTCGGAGATATCAAACCGTTTTGCTACGGGCTCACCTCAAAACTTAGAGGAGCGCTTTGCAAGTCGGGCCGCTCATATGAAGCCCAGCGAAATACGCTCCCTTTTTGCCGTTGCCTCGCGCCCGGAGATCGTCTCTTTGGCTGGTGGGATGCCTAATCTCTCGGCCTTTCCTATGCCGATGATGGCCGAGGTTGTTCAAAAACTAGTTTTAACTAATGGTGCAGAGGCGTTGCAGTATGGAAGTGGCCAGGGCCACCCCAAACTCCGGGAACAGATTTGTGAGGTTATGGCCCTTGAGGGAATTCGGGCCAACCCTGATGATGTTTTAGTAACGACTGGTTCACAGCAGGCCCTTGATTTGATTTCACGCATCTTTATCGACCCAGGTGATGTTGTTTTGGCAGAGGCGCCTTCATATGTTGGAGCCCTT
Source organism: Candidatus Planktophila sp. (assembly GCA_044370765.1). GTDB lineage: Bacteria > Actinomycetota > Actinomycetes > Nanopelagicales > Nanopelagicaceae > Planktophila. The sequence continues at coordinate 3,264 of JBILUX010000189.1, forward strand.
GGAACTTTTCACCAGTACGAGGCCTCTGTAATCCACGTTGAGACCGATGACTCTGGACTCGTACCACAAGGCCTGCGTGATGCAATCGTAAGTGTTAGAGCAGCGGGCCGGAAAATTAAATTCTTATACATGATCCCTAACTACCAAAACCCTTCCGGTGTTTTGTTGCCAGCAGAGCGCCGCACTGAGATTCTCACCATCTGCCGCGAAGCTGGAATCTTTGTTGTGGAAGATAATCCATATGGACTTCTTGGTTTTGATAAGCCCT
>JBILUX010000141.1:0-3520 GCA_044370765.1 Candidatus Planktophila sp.
CCGTGTTGTTACAAGTTCTGGTTGGCGCCCACATGCTGAGCAGGTCGGACAAACTGGCACCAAAGTTGCACCAGATCTATACATTGCCGCTGGAATTTCAGGAGCCATGCAGCACATCGCTGGAATGAAAAATAGCAAGACAATCGTTGTCATTAATACCGATCCAGAGGCACCGATTTTACGTTATGCCGATTACGCAATCATCGGAGATCTACACCAAGTTATACCCGCGCTCACAAGCGCCATACGTCAAGCAAAGGGATAAAAAATGTCAGATATCGAAATCGCACAAGCTGCAACCATGAAGCCAATTAATGATATTGGCGCATCTCTTGGCATTGACGTTGAAAATTTAGAGGCATATGGAAAGTACAAGGCGAAGGTCAATTTAAAGTACTTAACGGCACTTCCAGAGCGCAAAGGCTCTAAGTTAATTTTGGTAACGGCTATAAGTCCAACTCCAGCGGGAGAGGGCAAGACGACTACTACTGTGGGCCTCGGAGATGCGCTTCGCCATATCGGCAAGAATGCGATGATCGCTCTGCGCGAGCCATCACTCGGTCCAGTCTTTGGAATGAAAGGCGGAGCCGCTGGTGGTGGATATGCTCAAGTTGTCCCAATGGAGGATATCAATCTGCACTTTACTGGCGATTTTAACGCTATAGCCCTGGCAAATAACTTACTTGCCGCCCTAGTCGATAATCACATTCACCATGGCAATGAGCTTGCCATCGATATCCGTCGCGTCACCTGGAAGCGTGTTATGGATATGAACGATCGTGCACTGCGCGAAATCATTCAATCTATTGGCGGCGTTGGCAATGGCTATCCACGAAGCGATGGTTTTGACATTGTCGTTGCCTCCGAGATTATGGCGATTTTCTGTCTTGCAACATCAATTGAGGATCTTAAAGAGAAGATCGGTAAGATTGTAGTTGGCTATAAGCGCGATAAGACTCCAGTGCTTGCAAGTGAACTCAACGCACAAGGTGCGATGACAGTTATATTAAAAGATGCCTTCCAGCCAAACTTAGTTCAAACTCTGGAAAATACGCCGGCCTTTATTCATGGTGGACCCTTTGCCAATATCGCACACGGCTGTAATTCAGTTGTGGCAACTACATCGGCGATGAAGTTAGCCGACTATGTTGTGACAGAGGCTGGATTTGGAGCAGATCTTGGGGCTGAAAAGTTTATTGATATTAAGTGTCGCAAGTCGGGATTGCGTCCATCAGCCTGTGTTCTTGTTGCAACGGTCCGCGCAATTAAGTATCACGGTGGTGCCGATCTTAAGACTATTACTGAGGAAAACCTTGCTGCATTAGAGGCTGGAATCGTTAACTTGGAGCGCCATATTCACAATATCAAGGATGTCTACAATCTTCCGCTAGTTGTATCTATTAACAACTTCACAAGTGATACCGCAGCAGAGATTGACCTTCTGCGATCACGAGTTGAGGCTATGGGTGTAAAAATTGTTCTTGCGACTCACTGGGCCGATGGTGGTGCTGGGGCTGCTGATTTAGCTCATGCCGTTGTCGAGCTGTGTGAGATTCCAAATCAAATGAAGTTTGTTTATGAAGATGAGCAAAGTCTGTGGGAGAAGGTAAATGCAGTTGCCACAAAGATCTACGGTGCTAAGGAAGTAACGGCCGATGCAAAGGTCCGCCTTAAGCTCAAAGAGCTCGAAGCATCAGGTTATGGACACTTTCCGATTTGTGTGGCAAAAACTCAGTACTCATTTAGTACTGATGCAGCCCTCAGGGGAGCACCAAGTGGTCACTCAATCAATATTCGCGAGGTTAAATTATCGGCAGGTGCGGAGTTCATCGTCATGATCTGCGGAGAGATTATGACTATGCCAGGCCTACCAAAGGTTCCAGCGGCCGAGCGCATTGATTACGTTGATGGAAAGGTCGTAGGCTTGTTCTAATGAAGTATTCACCGTGGTCTCAGGATGCAGCACGTGTACTTCTTGCGACCCTGAGCGATGAAAAAGGGCCAGTGTTGATGGCTCTTCAGTTGATGCAAAAAGAGTTTGGCTACGTAGACAAAGCCTGTGTTGAACTCATTGCAAACTACTTCAATAAATCACGGGCCGACGTTCATGGTGTTTTAACTTTCTATCATGATCTGCAAACAACTCCACCAACTGAGCATCAAATCTCAATCTGTGTGGCCGAGGCATGTCAGGCAGTAGGAGCACGCGAGCTTTCTGCAGCGATAAAGGCAAAGTTTGCCGATGAGACCAAGGATGCGTACTGCTTTGGTAACTGCGCACTCGGACCTGCGGCGATGGTGGATGGAAAGATTATCGGTCGCGCAACACTGGAGAAAATCGAGAGCGCCCGCCAATGATAATTTACATTCCGGGTGATAGCGCAGCCGTCTCAGTTGGTGCCGACGAAGTCGCAGCTGCGATCGCACAGCTTGCTCCCACGGCAAGGATTGTTCGTAATGGTTCGCGCGGAGCGTTATGGCTAGAAACTCTTGTTGAAATTCAAACTCCATATGGCCGTGTCGCCTATGGTCCAGTCACCGCAAAGGACGTGGCCTCATTATTTGAAGCCGATTTCCTCAACGGTGGAGTCCACCCACTGGCTCTAGGTAAAACTGATCAAATTAAATGGCTAGCAACTCAAGACCGTGTCACTTTCGCCCGCGTGGGAGTTATCGACCCGTTATCGCTAGATGACTATATGGCACATGGTGGTCTAATCGGCTTGCGCAAAGCGCTCAAGCTTTCAACGGATGCGATTATTAATGAAGTTACCGAATCAGGGCTTCGAGGACGAGGCGGCGCCGGTTTTCCTGCGGGAATAAAATGGCGCACTGTTTCACAAAGTTACGGCTCACAAAAATATATTTGCTGCAATGCCGATGAGGGGGATAGCGGGACATTCGCCGATCGCATGTTGATTGAGGGCGATCCCTTTACATTAATCGAAGGTATGACAATTGCAGGTATTGCAGTCGGTGCTACACAAGGATTTGTTTACTTGCGCTCAGAATATCCATATGCCATTGCAACACTTCAAAAGGCGATTGATATTGCACGTGAGAGTGATTGGCTAGGCAATCGCGTTCTTGGGTCCACGCACGCCTTTGATATTTCGATTCGTGTTGGCGCCGGCTCCTACGTCTGCGGTGAAGAGACGGCGATGCTAGAAAGCATCGAGGGTAAGCGCGGAGTAGTCCGAGCTAAACCACCACTTCCTGCAGTTGAAGGTCTCTTTGGTCAACCCACTGTAATTAACAATGTGCTTACGCTCTCTACTGTGCCAATGATTTTGTCTGAAGGCGCAGAGGAATATAAAGCGCGCGGAGTTGGACGATCTCTTGGAACGCAGGTCTTTCAACTAGCTGGCAATATCGCACGCGGTGGAATTGTTGAGAGGGCATTCGGAGTAACACTTGATGAATTAGTCAATACATATGGAGGTGGCACGTTATCTGGTCTGCCACTTCGCGCAATCCAAATTGGCGGACCGCTAGGTGCATACTTTTCAACGGCACAAAT
>JBILUX010000142.1:0-3519 GCA_044370765.1 Candidatus Planktophila sp.
GTATTTTCATTTCCCGCAGGACGTGCCATTACCTCACCAGTAATTAATAAGCACCACTCAGCGCGAAGGGCTCCTGCGATCTTTTCATCGCGGATAACAACCTGAACCGAGCCTGAAGCATCGCGAAGGTCGATAAAGGCAACTCCACCATGATCTCGACGTCTTGAGACCCAACCTGCCAAAGTGACAGTTGTTCCAGCGTCAGATTTACGTAAAGTGCCTGCTTCATGACTTCTTAACATAGTGAGTGTGGTTTCGCTTTCTACAGTGCGTTGATTAAGGAGTCAATCCTAACCGATGCGGATACACCGGAGTTCATGTTTTTAAGTTCTACGCTCTGGCTCGCCATCTCTTCATCGCCAAGAACTATTACGTAACGAGCACCACTTTTATCGGCCGCCTTCATCGAAGCCTTTAAGGCACGAGACCCAAATGCGATCTCAACACGCTTACCTGCTAAACGTAGTGCCGTTGCGATTTTTAAACTCTCCACCATTGCCGCGTCTCCAAGTGGAATGACGAACAGGTCGGATACAAAACCATCCTGGGCGAGAACGCCTTCGAACTCGGCTGCAAGAAGGGCTCGATCAACACCAAGACCAAATCCAATACCTGAAAGCTCTTGGCCTCCCAACTCCTGCATGAGGCCGTCATATCGACCCCCGCCGCCAATTCCAGATTGCGCACCGAGGCCATCGTGAATGAACTCGAAGGTCGTGCCGGTGTAATAATCCAGACCGCGCACCATGTGAGGATTGAGTTGATAGGAAATTCCTAAAGCATCTAAGTAAGCCTTAACGGATTCAAAGTGTGTGCGTGATTCATCGCTTAAATAATCCATCAGTAATGGAGCCTTGGACATCGCTTTTTTCATCTCTTCGCGCTTATCATCAAAGAGTCGAAGTGGATTGACCTGTGCACGTACAGCTGTTGCATCATCTAAATCAAGTCTTGCAATAAACTTTAATAAATCAACGCGGTGAGCAGCACGAGATTGGCTATCCCCCAGAGAGGTTAACTCCAATCGATACTTCTTCAAACCGATAGCTTTAAAACCGGCATCTGCGATCGCTATTACTTCAGCATCGATTGCTGGGTCATCTAAACCAATCGCTTCAATTCCAACTTGATAGAACTGTCGATAGCGCCCCGCTTGCGGACGTTCGGCACGGAAGTAAGCACCTGAGTACCAAATCTTTACCGGTAACTGGCCGCGATCTAATCCATGTTCGATAACTGCGCGCATTGCACCAGCCGTACCTTCGGGGCGAAGCGTGATTGAACGATCTCCACGATCGGTGAATGTGTACATCTCTTTGGAGACTACGTCTGTCGACTCCCCGACTCCACGCTTAAAGAGCTCAGTATCCTCAAATACCGGCAACTCCATTAATTGATAGCCCGCTAAGCGTGCCGGTGCAATCAGGCACTCTCGTACGAACTCAAATAACTTTGAACGCGGCGGAAAATATTCGCTGACTCCTTTTGGGGCTTGAAACTTTTGTGCAGACATTAGTAACGACCTTTAAGAGATGTCAGAAATGGATTGTTTTTTCGCTCTCGTGCAATCGTTGTCTCTTGTCCATGGCCCGGAAGAACTCGCAAGTGATCCCCGAGTGGAAGAATTTTTTTGCGCAGAGTCTGTTCCATATCCTTCGATGAGCCCGTTGGTTGATCGGTACGTCCAATGGAGCCGGCAAAGAGAACATCTCCACTTATCAAGAGCTCATCTGAAACCTCAAACATCAGCGAACCAGCGGTGTGACCTGGAGCGTGGATAGCCTTAAAGTTAAGGCCAACGAGTTCAAGAAGCTCACCATTGCGTAATTCTCTTACATCCTTTGGCTCAATAAACTCCATGCCCTCCAATGTCGCAGCAAATTCTGGGCTCAAGACCCGCTCGGGATGGCTAAGCGCCAACCGATCGGCGCTGTGGATATATGCCGGAATGCCATATCCATCGGCGATTGGGGTGATGGAAAAGGTGTGGTCTAAGTGGCCATGGGTTGCGATAACTGCCACAGGCTTGAGCCTGAACTCATTGAGAATCGCCGATAGTTGATCAGAGACATCGGGCATTCCAGGATCTACTACGACACATTCGGAGCCGGCCTGGGAAGCTATGACCCAGCAGTTGGTGGCAAACATAGGGGCTGCGAAAGAGGCGACAAGCATGCATCTACCTTTCGTTTTCTCATCCGACATATGCGATTGACGCTATGAGGCAGGGACAGGGTACCTTTTACCCTACCTAAACGCTCAATTCCGCTGCACTCGAACTCAACCTCGAGCGCACCCACGACTTACATAGCGACGTTCATAATGAACAACGCGCTGAAAGGATCACCACCATGACCGATATTAATCCAGCACCACAAGCATCAGCGGCCAGCGCCCTGATTGGAGATCCTGCAGCCTTTGGACGCGTCGCCGACGATGGCACCGTTTACGTCCGCACATCTAGCGGAGAAAAACCCGTTGGCTCATACCCTGGCAAGAGCGCCGAAGAGGCCCTTGCATACTTTGTACGCAAATTTGAAATGCTCGCTGCAGAGGTCGCACTACTTGCCGCCCGAATTAAAAGTGGCGCACTTGTCCCATCTGATGCCTACATCGCGGTAAAGAAACTCCGCGATCAAGTCAGAGAGCTCAACGCCGTTGGCGACTTGGATGCATTATCGGCCTCGGTCGAGCAGATTGAACCCCTTATCGAAGGCCACCGCGAGGCATACGAGGCAAAGAAGGCCGCTGAAACGGCGGCAAAGAAAGCACGCCTTGAACAGATTTTAATTGAAAAGGAAAAGATTGTTGCAGAAGCCGAATCATTAGCTCAGTCAGAGTCATGGAAAGTCACTGGTGATCGTTTAAAGGTTTTGCTCGATGAGTGGAAATCAGCTCCGCGACTTGATAAGAAGTCAGATGCAGATCTCTGGAAGCGATTCTCATCATCTCGAAATAAGTTCGATAAGCGCCGTCGTACACATTTTGCCGCCCTTGAAGCCGTGCAGAGTGTTGTCTCGGATGCTAAGAAGGCAATCATTACTGAAGCTGAATCACTTGCAACTTCTACTGAGTGGGTTCTAACTGCAAAACGTTTCAAATCGCTTATGGATGCGTGGAAAGCTTCAGGACGTGGAAAGCCAAGTGATGATGCAAAGATGTGGGCGAGATTTAAAGCCGCACAAGATCAGTTCTTCACCGCTAAGAACGCTGATTTAGAAAAACGCGATGTCACAATGGCGACTAATCTGATTAAACGCGAAGAGCTCGTTCTCTTAATTGAAGCCTTGCTACCTGTGACAAATCTCGAAGAGGCAAAGAAGGCCTTGCGCGAGCATATGAATAGTTGGAGCAAGATCGGGATGACTCACCGCGATAAGCGCACATCCCTTGATGCTCGCGTACACGCCGTTGAATCAGCAATCAAAGAGGTAGAGGCTGCCCATTGGCGCAAGAGTGATCCTGCAGCCAAAGCCCGTGCAGAAGAGGTAGTTAAGCAACTGAGCGACTCAATCGAAA
>JBILUX010000143.1:0-3518 GCA_044370765.1 Candidatus Planktophila sp.
ACGGTAACTTTGGAAGTCGACTATCAGATGGGCCAGGTGAGGCAAAATCTATGCACTTAAAAGCCAACGGCTCGTAATATGCTCTATAACCACCGGCAGATTTTACGAGTACTGCTTTTGCCGTTGTAAAATCAAGGCCAACACGTAAATAGAGTTGATAATCCAACATAAACGCTGGCTTAGACGTTATAACAATGTATATATTTCCAACTTTTAGAACAGCCGTTGGTCCGGCGTTAAAAATCTTTGATGGATACTTCGACTGATATACGCCATCACAAAGGGTGACAACAGTGCCAGTGATTTGTACTGGAGTGAAAAATCTAGGTGATAACGTACCGCCGATTTCGGCTGAAACGCTTCCTCCAACTTTCGCAGCAAAACACTTCGAAGCTACCTCGGCATCTGTAATCGTCATATAGACAACGTCATCTATTGGATTCTCCAACAAAGCTTTGAGAAGGTAATTACTATCGCCTGTACTTCCCGCCGAAGGACTGTCGCTGCCCTCAGCCAAAATGTATGGACGCTGGCCGGGCTCACTTGCCCGAACCTCATTGATGGCATCGTTTACTTTCTCTTTGGTAAAGAGGACGCGCTCTCGACGATCCCACATCATCTGCGCTAACTCATCTGCCAGAACTTGGCCTTGTTGTGGATCATTGTCCGTAACAACTAAGGCTGACCAACCCAACTCTTCAACGTCTAGCCAAGGCTGAGTGAGGTAAACCGTTGCATCCAGAACTCCGGGCAGTTTTTCAATCTCATGGAGGCGATCTAGGACCTCTCTCATTGGTCCAAATGTTGTGTCGTGGCCTTCAGCAGATGCCATCAATTTAACTTTTCGATAACTCAAGACGGGAGATTTTGGCTTTTCTAAAGCTGCAGCCATAAGGCGCATAGCCCTTGCCCCTGTTTCATAGATATCGATGTGAGGACAGGTTTGATATCCAGCAATAAGGGATGTTCCTTCTGCCATCTTCTTGGTGAAGTGAGCGTGAAGATCGCAACTAACTGCAATAGGAAAATCTGGACCCACTATCGCACGTAGCGTTTGGATCAAATCACCTTCGACATCTTCAACCGTTTCGGTGGTCATGGCTCCGTGAAGTCTCAAATAGACGCCATCGACAGAGTCTAAAACTCTAGATAAACCTGCGAACATTCTCTCTTTGAGGTAGAAATAAGTTGCATCACTTACGGTCGGACCGCACCCTCCATCGGCTGCAAAAACCGGGACTAGTTCGATTCCATATTCTTTGGCAACTAAGGCTGCCCCAGCAATCTCATCCTTCCCAAGCCCTGCACGTAAAACATCTTCGCCCTCGGCTATGAGATAGCGCTCGAATGAATCTATCCCTGTCAGCCCAGGTGCGAAACTATTGCTTTCGAATGTAATTCCCGCAACGGCAACTCTCTTACCTTTAACTGGGCTCATATCCCGTTGCCTCTTTAAATGCCGGCTTTTAGAACATCGCGAACGGTACTCAAAGTCTTATCAATGTCAGTGTTTTTATGCGCCGAGGATAGAAACCAAGTTCCTCTTGGCAAGATTCGGATTCCCTTTGTGAGGAGCTCAAAAGCGAAATTTGCATAACGCTCACGATTTGCTTTGATTGCAGATCGGTACTCAGTTGGTCCGTGCAGATCGAATCGCACATTAAATACAGTTGGGTAGCCAACGATTTCATGATCCACGCCAGCCTTTGTAAACTCCTTCCCTAGGCCTTCCATCAGCGCTCCACCGGTTGCTTCAATACTTTGATATGGCTCACCACTCTTGATTACTTCTAAGGTCGCCAGCGTGGCAGCCATAGAGACAGATTGAGTGTTGTACGTTCCGCCATGCATTACCTCACCATTTCCGATGAGTTCCATAAACTCTCGTTTTCCAACAATTGCAGCTACCGCAAAACCATTTGCCAATGCTTTGCCGAGAATTGTTAAGTCGGGAGTGACTCCCAAACGCGCTTGTGCTCCTCCAGCAGAAACTCGAAAGCCCGTGATTACTTCATCAAAAATTAAGACAGTTCCATATTTAGTACATAGCTCGCGTACGCGTTCTAAATATCCAGGAAGCGGCAAAACACCACCAGAATTAAACATGATTGGTTCCATAATTATTCCGGCAATTTCACCGCGCTTAAGCTGTTCTTCTATGACGGCAATGTTGTTCCACGGTAGGACAACTAGATTCTCGCCACACTCCTGACCTTTCGTTCCAGCTAACGGAGTTGGAGCCAATGGATCTCCTGCAAGAGCGATATCAGGGGCAACGCTCCAGTAAACATTGTCGAACCAACCGTGATAATGGCCTTCAAATTTAATAATCTTCCAGCGCTTCGTGGCAGCTCGCGCAGTTCTTAAAGCAACCTGAACTGCCTCCGAACCAGAGGAGGCAAAGCGAACAAGATCGGCGCTAGGAACCAATTCAGTGACAATGCGGGCGGCCGCGTATTCCAACTCCGTCTGACCTGCAACAAGCAAGCTAACATCCAACTGGCGCTTGGCCGCCTCTATTACGCGCGCTGGACTATGTCCAAGCAACATCGGACCCATGCCTAAGACATAGTCGGTAAGAGAGTTTCCATCGATATCCACGAGCGTGCATCCATGGGCTGATGTAAAAACGAGAGGATTCGGACGAGTTCCTGTCCTGTACCCGCTATTTACTCCGCCTGCTACATACGCGGCACCCTCTTGCACGGTCTTTTGAGAGCCACTAAAGTCCATATGTACGCTCCAATCGTTTCCGCATTGCGGACAAAATAACCTAGATATTCAAACCTAATGGGAGACTCCCCCCTACGCAATCTTTAATACGCATGGTGGACTTTCCGGGAGATTACAGGGATGAAAGGATGTGAATGACAGTGCCGATCAAACACGATGAAGTTAACGTCTTGATTAAATCAATGAATCTTTTAGTTAGCCTTGCAGAAGCTCCATTGTCAGTCGTTGAGCTCTCCGAACGAACAGGTGTCAGTAAGCCTACGGTCTACCGAATTCTCCACACTCTCGAATCCGGTGGCTTTGTTGTACGAGAGCCAAAATATCGCAAATATGTTCTTGGACCTGCCCTCATTGGACTTGGACGTGCAACGTGGAACTCTGGAGAACTCATATCCCACGTTCGTCCATCACTTCGCGAGCTACGTGAAAAATATAATGAGACCGTAAACTTGGGAGTTTTGAGCCATGGAAAAGTTATTTACTTGGACACTTTAGAATCTGCGCAAAAACTCCGTGTAACTGTTCCGATGACCATGAAGAATAATTGCCACACGACGGCATTAGGAAAAACTATTCTTGCGGCAATGCCTGAAGAATCGGCTCTGAAAATAATTGATGAAGTCTATGAATCATTGGGAACCCAAAGTACGTTCCAATCACAGGAAGAGTTTGTCAAAACTATTAGAACCAGTAGAGCGATGGGCTATGCCATTGATAATGGGGATGATGCAGTTGGATATAGGTGTATTGCTGCACCAATATTGAACTCAAGAGGCGAACCAATC
>JBILUX010000144.1:0-3506 GCA_044370765.1 Candidatus Planktophila sp.
AGGGCGGCGATTCGTGCGCCATGACCCACGTTGGCCAGAATCATTGGCATAGCCGACTTATGACCGCTCATTTCAAAGGCGACGTCAAAGCCCTCTTTCATTCCGAGTTTTTTCATTGTTGTAGCTACATCATCAGTTGAAATATTTATCGCAGCATCCACGCCCATTGAACGCGCTAAATCCAGTCGGTATTCATTGACATCGGTAATTACAACAAATCTGGCACCAACAAAACGGGCAATGGCAGCGGCCATTAAACCAATAGGACCGGCGCCAGTAATTAATACATCTTCGCCAACGACTGGAAAACTAAGAGCGGTATGAACGGCATTTCCAAGTGGGTCAAAGACTGAGGCTAAATCTAAATCAATGCCTTCAGGGTGGAGCCAGACATTGCTTTCAGGAATGACAACGAATTCGGCAAAGGCGCCATCGCGATGGACACCAACACCGATTGTGTTCATGCATAAATGTCGACGCCCTGCGCGACAGTTACGGCAGAGACCGCAGACAATATGACCTTCACCTGAAACAAGGTCTCCAACTTTTAAACTTGTTACGTCAGAACCAATTTCACTGACGCGGCCCACGAACTCGTGGCCTGGAATAAAGGGTGGATGTAGATTCGTATCGGCCCAGGAATCCCAGCTCTCAATATGTAGATCGGTCCCGCAGATGCCGGTTTTAAGAACTTTAATCTTTACATCGCGCTCACCGGTGAGCGGCTCCGGCACTTCTCGCAGCTCTAGGCCTGGACCGCGCTGTGCTTTATAGAGAGCTCTCATGGCGTGGACCTTTCCCTAGTTAAGTCCTAAGGCTACCCACTTCTAAGACCCAAGGGTTAATTTGGGTTGGAGAAATTAGTTCGCAATGATAGACGGCTGAAATAACGGTATGTACTTCATGCGCATCAGTCGGGATTGACTTACTTTGTAACAGAAGTCGCGTTACTTCGCCGCGGGTTTTCTTCGACATATGAGTGATGACCTTCTTTTGTCCATCTAGATGTGTAAAGACTTTAATCTCAACGCAATCCTGCGAAGGGGGAGTCCACACACCTTTATAGGTTGAAGATCTGCAATCAATTATGAGAGTTGCTTTGCGCGCGCTCAATGTTTCAGTCACTTGCACACGCATCGCGGCATTATCGATCTTCTGTTTATATGGTTCGATTTCATCTAGCGGTTTTAATGCGCCATATTTGGCAGAGATTATCGCGATAGATTTCTGCCCGCGCGTTTGGCTCGACTTATTCAGACTCTGCCAACCTAAGGCCTTATAGAGCACCCCGGTGTAGACATCAATTGCAGCCCCTGGCTGTGTGGATTTTTTCTCACTGGGGGGAAGTAGGATTAACACTTGGTAAGTATGCCCTGCCAGAGGGGGAATTCTTAATAACATGGAACGTGTCTTGCTATAGTAACAATATTCACCGAATTCGATGATTACAGTGAGAGATGAGTTGATTTCGTGCCCAAAATTATCGGAAAAGATTTTAATAGTGCAGATATCAATCTGGACAATTGGAAAGATTTTCCTTATAGCTCACATACTTTTCAAAATGTTGGGCAGTTAATTCCTGAACATGTAATTGAAGGCGTGAATAGTTTTACCCCTGTAACCCAGCTCGATCCCTCACTAATTTCACGTGAGTACATGATCGCCGGACACATGCAGGTAGGTTCGGATTTCCTTAAAGAGAGCTATACCGATGCTCTATTAATTTCAAAGAGCGGCACAATTATCGCCGATTATTATTCGAATAGTATGGATTTGCATTCGCCGCATCTTACGTTTTCTGTGAGTAAATCAATTACTGGAATTGTGGCTGGAATCGTCCTTAAAAAATTCGGAGTACATGCAGATACTAAGATTTCAACGATTATCGATGGAACAAGCGGCGGCGCATATGCCGATGCCACAATTCGCAACTTATTGGATATGACAGTGAGTTTAGATTTTGATGAGAGTTATGCAAGTAAAGAGGGCGTTTACGCACGATACCGCCAGGCGATGTTATGGATGCCTCGGAGTGTTGATTCAACTTATTCGGAAGAGGATTTAGAGAGATTCATTCTCTCCCTCCCTAAGGCAGAGGTTGAACATGGTTTTCGATTCTCGTACATGTCACCAAACGCTGATTTACTTGGCTTGGTTGTGCAGAAAATATCTGGCCGCCCGTTAGCTCAATTAATTTCAGAGGAGCTATGGAAACCTCTGGGCTGCGGTAGTGCAACTATTACTATTGATGAAAAGGAAATGGCGCGCACGGCAGGTGGTTTGAGCTGCTCGATCTACGATCTTGGTTTAGTGGGCGAGTTAATGCGAAATGGCGGAATCCATAATGGCGCGAGCCTGCTCGAACCGATGTGGGTCGTCGACACTTTTGCCAATGGTGATTTCCAGGCATGGAAGCATGGTGATTTCTTTGAAAGCTTCCCCAATGGAAATTATCGAAACCAGTGGTACTCGATAGGCGATGGCGAGCTCTGTGCCATCGGTATCCATGGCCAGTGGATCTATATCAACACCGCTCAAAAGGTCGTCATTTCAAAGTTCTCCTGCCAGCCAAAGGCCGATGATGATGATCTAGACCGAAAGACGCTTGATTTCTTCAGGGCGGTTTCCAGCAGTCTGTAGGCAAGGCCCTTAAAACCCCGGACGACACGCTCATATTTGTCAGTGGCACCTGCTACCTTTCGAACAGGTGTTCGGTTATCCTAATGCCGTACAACCAGAGCGGTTCCATCTTCCGTGCTCGGCTTTGCCCACAACCACTGTGGCCAACGCTGAACTCCGTCGGTGGGTCTCCGTACCTTCTGGGCCAGACCCAAACGTCATACGAGACGTTCTATCGAAAGGAATGAAGTGGCTACTGAAAAAAATAATAAAGCGCAAGATGCTGCAGCAGAAAAAGCAACCACCGAACGCCAAAAGGCGCTCGAAACAGCCCTAGCCCAGATCGAACGTCAATTTGGAAAAGGCTCAGTAATGAAGATGTCCGATCGCGCGAATCAGATCGTTGAAGTAATTCCAACTGGTTCAATCGCACTCGACATCGCACTTGGTATCGGCGGATTGCCGCGTGGTCGCATCGTAGAGATCTACGGACCAGAGTCCTCTGGTAAGACAACACTGACATTGCATGCAATTGCTAATGCACAAAAGGCCGGCGGAATCTGCGCCTTCATCGATGCAGAGCACGCATTCGATGCAGAGTATGCAAAGAAGCTCGGCGTTGATATCGATGCACTTCTTGTTTCGCAGCCAGATACTGGCGAGCAGGCACTCGAGATCATGGACATGCTTATTCGCTCCGGCGCATTAGATCTTGTCGTAGTCGACTCAGTTGCCGCCCTCGTTCCACGTGCTGAAATCGAAGGCGAAATGGGTGACTCACATATGGGTCTACAGGCCCGTCTTATGTCTCAGGCCTTACGTAAAATTACTGGAGCTCTACATCAATCAAAGACAACTGCAATCTTCATTAACCAGTTGCGTGAAAA
>JBILUX010000145.1:0-3496 GCA_044370765.1 Candidatus Planktophila sp.
TCCTGGTGGTCAAGGCAGAGGAATTCTCGATCACCTTGCCCCAAATACTGGTGTTGTCCTGCCAGGACTTACTTAAACGTGAGATCACATGAATAAAGACGTTGTAATCCCAATTCTTCCCAGATACTTCTCCGATCGCGAAACAACTCTTGCGAGCTCAGGAAATCTTACGGCTTCTACTTTTTTGTACAGCACGGGAGTAGCTGGGCTTCGAATCACTAATAGTTGTGGGGAAATTGAAGTCCTACCCTTCCAGGGACAGCAAATCTGGAGAGCAAATTTCTATAATCGTCAATTAACAATGCGCTCGATGTTTGATGAACCAAACCCCACAACCGATTATTTGTCGACCTACGGGGCTTTTCTAATCCACTGCGGTGTAATTGGTATGGGCGCGCCTACGCCACAAGATGATCACCCAACTCACGGCGAACTTCCCAACGCACCTTACCGCCAAGCAGAACTCATAGTGGGTTCCGATGATGAGGGTCCTTTTATGACCATCACGGGGCAATACAAATATTCGGTTGCCTTTTCACATAACTATATTGCTCGCCCGTCACTTACTTTGCGCGAGAACCATGGCAGGATTCATGTAGAAATGTCAATCAAGAACTTAAAGAGTTCTCCGATGGAGCTTATGTATCTCGCTCATGTTAATTTTCTTCCAGTTGATAATGCAAAGATAGTTGATACGGCACTAGAAGGAATTGATAATCTGCGAGTTACGCATATATTCGAAAATCTCTATGAAACTGATAGTGGTTATCGGCAGATGGTTGATGGGTTTATTCAAGAGCCAGAAAAACACAGAGACTTTGCACCAGGTGGGATAATTGACCCAGAAATTGTTTTCGCAGTTAACCCCCTGCCCAATAAGGATGGTTGGGCATCGAGCATGCAAATTCATCCAGATGGCAGCGCCGATTTTGTGCGTCACAGGCCGGCTGAATTTCCGCATAGCGTTCGTTGGATTTGCCGAAGTGCCGAGCAAGGGGCTTTGGGACTATTGCTGCCTTCAACTGCCGAACCTGGTGGCTATCTAGCCGAGCGTGCAAAGGGAAATCTTCAGATAGTCAATGCAAAAGCTGAAGCCCACTTTGCTTTTGAATGCGGAGCTTTAGATGCCTCCGACGCAATGAAACTTTCAAAGGAAATTCTAGAAGTCCGCTCCACAGGCTATCAAAAGTAAGACACAAAATACAAAAAGAAAGTGTTTGGCACTTAGAATGAAAGGGAAATCCGTTGTGACATCACAAATGATAAATGTCGATCTGCTTGTTCGGCATGGTTACGTAATAACAATGGATGCCGAGCGCAGAATCATTTCAGATGGCGCCGTTGCAATCGTAGATCGCCGCATTGTTGAAGTGGGAGAGGACTCTGATCTATCAAAGCGATATCTGCCAGTAAGAACGATTGATGCGGGAGGAGCGCCTGTACATCCTGGCCTTATCGAATGTCACATGCATGCATCTTTCCAAACATACCGTGGAGTGATCCCAGATCACATCCCGGAAGATGAGGTTTTCGATGCAATTGAACTAGTTGTTTACAATACAGTCACGGATGAAGAAGAGTATCTTGGTGTCTTACTAGCATCTATTGAAATGGTGCGAAATGGAACTACGTGCTTTTTAGAAGCTGGCACAATTCTTGAGCCAGATGCCGCCGCGCGTGCGGCTCAAACAGTAGGTATCAGAGCAATCTTGGGTGATGCATTTATTTGGGATCGACCCGCAGGACTTGCGCAAGGAAAAGAGACACCGGACCAAGGTCCAACTCGCGTTAAAGGTGCGATCGAACGCGCACCGCGCAATCTTGAAGAGGCCTTAGCCTCCATGGGCGGTCAAGTCCGACGTAACTCCGATCCTGACGCACTTGTTACTGGACACATTGCTCTGCTCGGACTTGGAACTGCGAGTGAAGAACTTCTGATTGAGGCCAAACGACAGGCAGATGCTGCTGGTGTAGTACTCAACATGCACCATGCTTATAGCCCAGCTGATACTGCTGCCGATCAAGTTCGCTATGGAATGGATCCTCTTTTACATTTGGCAAATATCGGAGTCTTAGGGCGAAATGTCACATTAGGCCACGCCAATCACCTCACCGATGCGGAAACAAAGGTGCTCATCGAGTTAGGTGCAAGTTTGGCTTGGGCGCCTGGAGCATCAATGATGTGGGGGCATGGTTCTACTCTTCATGGCCGGCATGCCGAACTATGGCGACGTGGAGCAAATATTTCTCTTGGTTCGGATTCAGCAAATTGGTCAAATGTTTTTGACCTATTCCGTCAAGCAAATCTTGCTCTATTGACTGCGCGTGAAGCCCACCAAGATCGCAACTACTTACATGCCGAAGATGTTCTTGAAATGGCAACTCTGGGTGGGGCACGAGCATGTGGAATGGAAGATCGAATCGGTTCATTGGAAGTAGGAAAGCGCGCCGACATCGTTATTCATACACTTCGAAGGACTGAACTTTTGCCAGTTACCGACCTGCTTAGAAATCTTATGTATTCCTCTGGCTCAAAATCAGTCGATACGGTAATTATCGATGGAAAAGTAATTCTCGATCGTGGAGAGTTTCAGCATTTTGATGAGCAGGCCCTACTTGCCCAGGTTAATGCAGGATCAAAGGCCATGCTCAAACGAATGGGCCATCAAGTTGCTAGAAATCAAAGGCCTACGCCGGGATCAATACGTAAATAGATTTGTATTAATCACAGTGCAAGAGGCTGACCGATGAGGCAAACTCCTTAAGACTAGTATTGGCCCCATGAGCGATATGTCGGCAAAGGTGCGCGAAGCACTCGATGCCGCAGTAACTGCAATTGGTGGCGCTCCGCGAGAAGGCCAGATTGAAATGGCAGAGGCAGTTGCAAATGCCCTAACTGATCGACATCACTTAATGGTTCAGGCTGGAACGGGCACAGGAAAATCGCTGGCCTACATAATTCCGCCACTTGTACATGGACGAAAAGTATTAGTCGCAACGGCCACTCTGGCTCTGCAACGCCAATTGGTCGAACGTGATTTACCAGCAGTTGTCCCCGCACTTGAAAAAGTTCTGGGGCGCGAAATTACCTATGCTATTTATAAGGGCGTAGGCAATTACATCTGTTTGCAAAAGATGAATAGCGAAGAGCCCGACCCAGATGGCGAACTCATGTTAGGCGTTTCATCCCTAGAAAAAGATGCCAAACGCTTACATGAGTGGGCCCGTAAACCTGGTGTATCAGGGGATCGCGACGATGCCCCCGAAGTCGATAGACGCGTGTGGGCAGCCAACTCTGTCTCTGGTCGCGAATGCGTTGGTGCAGACAAGTGCGCCTTTGGCTCACAATGTTTTGCCGCTAACGCTAAAGGCAAAGCCCAAACTGCCGATGTCGTCGTCACTAACCACACGCTACTTGCCATTGAAATCGTCGATTCGCATCCGATCTTGCCAGAGCGCGACGCAGTTGTACTCGATGAGGCGCATGAGTTTATGG
>JBILUX010000028.1:0-12656 GCA_044370765.1 Candidatus Planktophila sp.
CAGTGCCAGGCTTAGCCGAGGGAACTTTTCCCGGAAATAACACGAGCGATCCCGATAACTGGTTAAAGAATGAGAAACATATTCCCTTTGCACTTCGTGGGGATGCAAATGAGTTGCCGGTATTTTCTCTGCATGGAATTACTAAGAATAGTGAAGCGGCGAAGGCGATTAAAGAGTTTGGTTCGCGCTGTGTAGAAAATATTAAGATGCGCGAAGAGATGCGTCTTGCATACGTTGCCGTTACTCGAGCGAAGTCGCATCTGATCTGCACGACATCGCGTTGGCGAGATGGCAGTCGTGCAGTTGAACCAAGTGAGATTTTCTATCTCATCGCAGGGGCCGCTAGTGCCCTCGGTGGATTGATGCTCTCCGATGCACCAGCACCTGAGGATGGCGCCGAAAATCCAACGCTTGAAAATCCAATGACCGCTACCTGGCCCTTTGATCAACTTGGTGATCGACGAAGTGCTTTTGACGCGGCGATAGATTTAGTCAATGGCTCGCCTGCGCACGCATTAGGGGAGTCTCAAGACTCAGAAATCTCTTCATGGATTCACGATGCCCAGGCTCTTATTACCGAACAGAAGGCACGCTCTCATGGCTCGATACAGGTTCCGCTTCCACCACGGCTTTCGACGTCGACGTTAGTTGCACTCCACAAAGATCGGCAAGAGTTAGCGTTAAATATCCGACGACCAATGCCCCGCGGGCAGGATCAATACTCGCGTCGGGGTACGGCCTTTCACTTATGGGTAGAGCGTCAATTTACCGATGCCGATACGTTATTTGGCGATGAGTACTTGGATTACTTAGATCCACTTGATGAAGATTCAAAGCTGGAGGATTTAAAGAAGTCCTGGCTATCGAGCGAGTTTGCTAATCGCACACCCGTACGCGTTGAAGTTCCCTTTGAAACCACTATTGCAGGCGTATTAATCCGCGGCCGTATCGATGCCGTCTATGCAACACCTACAGGCTTTGAAGTCGTCGACTGGAAGACGGGATCTTCAACGTTAGGAGCATCGGCAGCGGTGCAGTTAGCGATGTATCGCTTAGCGTGGGCCAAACTATCGGGAGCCGATATCTCAACTGTGAGCGCTGCTTTTCACTATGTTCCGACATCAGTGACCGATCGCCCTGCTGACTTACTCGATGAAAGCGCGTTGATCGCCTTGATTACAGCTATTGATGCATCTAGTTAAAGCTAGCTAACCTCGGTATCGATCTGCAGAGGCAAGTGATCGCTCATTCCTGAGTGCGGATACTGAATATGCCGCACATCGGCAGGCTTTAATCTCTGTGAAAGAAAAAAGTCGATCTGCACTTGTGGAGACCAACTTGGAAATGTGCGTTGGGTTGCAAGGGAGTTCCATCTAAAGCCCTGCACAAAGCGCACAAATGGAATATTCAAATCTCCCATAATGATTATTTTGGATTTATCGGTCACACCTAATGTATTCGCCCAGTGTTTGATTTTAACGAGCTGAAAGAAATTGAAGAATGGAACAAATGAAAGATGAGTATTAATCACTAACCATCCATTATCTAGCACGGCACCGAGTGCGCTTCGAGGATGATCGCGGACATAGAAACGCTTCATTTTTCCATCAACTGGAAATGTCATCGGCACACCAATCGGTGATCCCTTTAAATCTAAACGATGCCATGAAGTAACGGGAATCCGTGAAACCATTCCGATTCCATATCCAGGCAGAGCAATCTCGCTTGCATTGGTTACAACTTTTTCATCGCTCTTATTAGGGTTACGCCAATCCTCATCGGGTGAGCCCATAAGCGAAGGCGCAAAGGCCCAGTGTTCGGCGGCCATCATCGCGGCAACATTTCCAACTTGGTTGTGGGTTCCAGAGCGAGCTAAGAAATAATCAACCTCTTGGAGTCCAAGCACATCACTATTTAAATGGAGCACTTCGGCCTCAAGTAAAGCGGCGTTATCGGCCCCTTTATTGGGCGGCATCGCCTCTCCGTGCAGTAAATTCCATGATGTTATGCGCATGGGGCGATGCTAGTAGTCTGACGCCTGACATGAGCGCACGAAACCAATCACTCTCACCGATCGACCGCGTTAGCCATTTACGCAGCGATGCGGCGAATTTGGCCCTGCTCTGGGAATCTGCGCAGATACTGCCTGTTATTGGTGGTCATATCGGTGCAAACGATGGTGAGCTTCGTTTCTTGACGGCCGGTACTGTCGAATTCTTAGCGGCATCTTTTGAAATAGGCGAGCGTTATTTCCTAGGCATAGCTAGAGATGGCGGTCAGGCATATTTCGCTTGGCACACTTCATGGATTAACGAACCTGCCGATGAGAGCGTGAAGTTTGAAGGCTTTAGAACTCTGCGTGAAGTTGGCGGAGATTTAAGTGATGTCGATCTAACTCTTGCCATGCATGCAGTGGGATTGAGTAATTGGCATGCAACGCACCCGCGATGTTCACGGTGCGGCGCCGAAACCGTTAGCGATTTAGGTGGAAGCGTTCGTCTCTGCGTCAGCGACTCTTCTCAGCACCATCCACGCACTGATCCAGCTGTTATCGTTTTAGTTAAAGATGCCGCTGATCGTATCTTGCTCGGACATCAACCTATCTGGCCAGAAAAACGTTTCTCAACTTTCGCCGGATTTGTCGAACCAGGTGAATCCTTTGAAGAGTGCGTATCGCGCGAAGTCTTTGAAGAGGCCGGTGTCTACTGCAACGATATTAATTACCTAGCATCACAGGCTTGGCCATTTCCGGCATCGATCATGATCGCATTTGAAGCGATTACCGATCACCCAGATACCGCTAAAGCCGATGGAGTTGAGATTACCGAGATCGCATGGTTTAGCCGAGATGAATTGAAGGCTGCAGTTGCATCGGGAGAGTTACTTCTACCGCCAACGATTTCAGTTGCCCGCAAAATGATTACAGGTTGGTACACCGCTAAAGCTGGCTATGGAGTTGCAGATTTAAATGGTGGCGAAAGTTGGAGACCGTGATCAGTAACTCTCCATTTTCTTATTTGATCCGCATCGAGGTCACCGGAGGTTGGAGAGCTTGAGTAACGAGGTTCGCGCTGAAGAGATCCTTGAAGCTCTAGATAATGAACAGCGCGCAGTCGCGCTGGCAACGCGCGGACCTGTCTGCGTTATTGCAGGTGCCGGAACAGGAAAGACCCGTGCAATCACGCACCGCATCGCATACGCCGCAGCAATTGGCGTGATGGATCCGCACAAAGTATTGGCGCTAACTTTTACCGCAAGGGCTGCGGGGGAGATGCGAATGCGTCTTCGCTCATTGGGCGTACCGGCAGTTGCCGCACGCACGATTCACGCCGCTGCATTGAAGCAAATCACCTTCTTCTGGCCTCAAGTCTTCGGCGGACGCACCCCTGATTTGATTACATCAAAGAGTAGTTTTATTACCGAGGCGATTAAACGTGCTGAACTTACAGGCGAACTATCCATAACTTCGCGCGATCTGATGCGCGATATCGCATCAGAGATTGAGTGGGCCAAGGTTTCTCAAGTTGCACCATCTGATTATTTATCCGAGCTCGGTAAGCGGGCAACGAAGCCACGAATTAACGCCGAACAAATCGCCAAGGTCTACACGGCCTATGAGTCAGTGAAGTCACAAGAGCGCGCGATGGATTTTGAAGATGTGCTTCTTCTGACGACGGCGATGATCGAACAAGAGCGCGAAGTTCGAGAGCGTGTCCAGGATCAATACCGCTTCTTTACCGTCGATGAGTATCAAGATATTTCGCCGTTGCAACAACGGTTAATTAATGCATGGCTGGGATCGCGTCAAGAGATTTGCGTTGTTGGAGATCCCGCGCAGACAATTTACTCTTTTGCTGGTGCAACTCCGGTCTTTCTCAACTCGTTCACTAATCGCTTTCCCGAGGCCGAAGTAGTGCGCTTAACTACAGGTTATCGCTCAACACCTGAAATTACATTTATGGCAAATAGTGTTTTACGCAAAGCGCAGATGGGCCAAGAGTTAGTTGCACTCAATGACCATGGTGATAAGCCATCGGTCGATGCCTTCAAAGATGAGAGCGCTGAAATCGCTGGCATCGTTGATTGGATTAAGCAGTTACTAATCGAAGGAACACAGGCACAAGAGATTGCAGTTCTTGCTCGCACTAATAGCCAACTCAATTCGCTCGAGCGCGCAATGAATGCGTCGAAGTTGCCCTATCAAGTGCGAAATAGTGACCGCTTCTTTGATCGCCCCGACGTCCGTGAGTTTTTAAAACTAGTCCGCAACGCATCCGTGATTCCAACTGAAGGGGTTTCATGGCTAGATGAGCTTCGAACATTGGCGCAGCCATTTTTAACTGGCGCTCACATAGATGGAATCGCAGCTCTGCTTCACTTAGCGCGCGAACTAGATGGTGATAATGGCTTTACACCGAAAAACCTGCGCACATATTTACGCGAACTCGAAGATCGCGTTCAGCAAAATAATCCACCCACGATGCCGGTAGCGACGCTTGCAACGTTGCATGCGGCAAAAGGCCTTGAATGGGAGCGCGTATTTTTGATGGGGGTGAGTGAGGGATTACTGCCCCTTGAAAACTCATCGACTAGCAATGATCAAGCCTCGATTGATGAAGAACGACGCCTTTTTTACGTGGGAATCACGCGCGCCAAGGTCGATTTACACCTGAGCTATCGCGGCAAACCATCACGTTTTCTTGTAGAAGCAGGCCTTATTACATAGGCAATTCTGGCAAATCCCGGTGAATTCTCAAAAATGGATTAATTAGGTTGCCAACTCATCGGCGCATGCTTTACTCTTACGGCTCCTACATTTCTTGGCGAAATGAGGATGAACTGAAAGGGAGTAACGAATATGTCTAACACATCATTCGTAACAGCAAACGCTACGCGTTCTGCTGCGCTCTCTACTGCTCATACAACCAATACCCGCGCTTCTTGGCATACCTCAAAGCCTGCATTCTACGCAGCCTTTTATGCCGGATACGAGGCCACTTGGGGTTCTACTCGATAACATCGAAATAGAACAGATGCCAAGGGCCTCGAATCCACAAAGGATTCGGGCCCTTTTTCATTACCCGAAGAAAGATAACAAATAACAAAAAAGAACTAACTAGGAACTACCGGAGCAGTACCTAACATCAAAAATGTTAGCCAAACAGAGACAACAAGAGACCAGAAACTACAAAAGAGAAGAGGTGAGGACGATGAGCGTTCTCTTCAGCGAACTACTAGTTCCAGGCTGGGCAGATGAGAAGATCGGTTTGGATGCCGTAACGGGCACATACAGCGATGGTTCTTCATTTAATTTGCCCTGCCATACGGCAGACCCTGAGATGTACTTCTCCGATGACGAACTAGCTGTTGCAGAGGCAAAGTCGCTCTGTGGTGGGTGTCCTGTGCGCGCACAGTGTTTAGAGGGTGCGCTATCTCGCAAGGAGCCAGCCGGCGTGTGGGGCGGCGAACTATTTGAAGATGGTCGCGTTATTTCTCGCAAGCGCAAAGCTGGTCGCCCAACTGCGATCGAAGTTGCTGCACGTGAGGTTAATGCGCCAATTCAAAAACTGACTGTGCAACTAGAGGCTGCTTCTCCTATCTCTAGTCAATCAGAGCGCGAGGAATCTGCGGCGTAAGTTATCAATGAATCTACCTTACGCTTTTGATCATTATTGCTGGAATGGCGTTCCCAGCAAATGACGGACGTATTGACACGATTGATATTATTGACACATGAAAAGGCCAACGGTCCTATTCGTAATAGCGGTGTTGTTTTTATCCATATTCTCAATAGCGCCAAGTAGTGGAGCTGTTCCTGGAAGCAGGTGTTTTAAAGTTGGAACTACTAGAATTGTTGATTTTAAAAAATATACCTGCATAAAGTCCGGGAAAAAACTGGTTTGGAATAAAGGTACTCCAACATCTACCGCAACTTCTTCCACCCAGTTAGGCCTTGAAATGAAGATAGGCCAGAATTTGAAAGGATGGTACTGGGATGGGAGATTAAATAAGTGGGTTTCACCTGCTCAGGCACCGGAGTGTGAGTTTCCGGTAATTCCAGATAAGTCATTTGTTGATTTTTCAAAGGTCCAATGGCTTATTACTCCTGGGCGCTTAAGAAATAATAATTACAAGCCTCATGGCGCTCTACGCTGGTCAACTTATCCAGAACCCTATGTCAGTGGCATAACCGTTAAGTTGCCATTTGATGCAACTGTTATTGGTGCATGGAGTGGTCAAGACGATGGGGATTACCAATTCGGCATAAATGCTGTCTCCGATTGTGGAATCATGATTCGCATTGGACATCTTTTTGAGCCTGGTCCAGAAATGAAGAAAATACTAGATTTCATTAAACCTTGGGAGCAGACGCATCAGGGCGAGGTTTTTACGATTGTTCGTTTGAAGAAAGGAACGATCATTGCGACCAACGTCGGTCAACCTACGAGTACTGCGCAAGGCGCAGGATCGCAGATGGACTTCGGGCTGCTAGATCTACGCCAGTTAAATCCCAATAAACCGATTTCAAACGACGGTAGCGCTGCAAGTTATTATGCAGGATATTCAGTGTGTTGGCTCGAAGGTCCATGGCTTTCTGAGAACGATAAGAAACTAATTAGTAAAATACCGATTAATGGTGGAATTGCTGAAAGTGACTATTGCGGAAAATGAGTACTCGATATAGACACTAGTATTTCCAGGTTAGCTGGCGAAGAGATTTAGATTTGTAAGCGATGGCCATAAGGCAAAGAGAATCGAGATAGGTAGAATTAGGAAGACAACTGGAATCATCATGGATATTTCGGCCTTTCCCGCAGCATTCATCACAATATTTCTCTGATTGGCACGCGCTTCGACAGCATGACGCGACAGAACTTCAATCAGTGGTGCCCCGCGCAGGGTTGCAGTCACGATCGCATCGATGAATCTACGGATCAAGACTGACTTCACGCGACGGCCCATGGCATCTAGACAGAGATGCAAAGGCTCTCCAGTTCGGACATCTGAAATAACTGTTGCAAACTCCTTCGACAACTCTCCATCGGCTGACTCGGCAATACGAAACATCGCACTCATGGGCGTTTCACCAGCAGCTATTGCAAGGGTGAGCATCTCTACAACTGCTGGAAATTCAGCTTCAATTCTTTGTCGGCGCTTCTTAACCTGGGCAGTCAACTCCCGATCGATCAGCACGAATACAAGAGCGGCTAGAAGTCCGCCAACCAAAAGAGACGAAAGAATTGAGTGGTTTGAGATCCGAAGAAGGACTAAACCAAGTGCAGCACTTCCACAACAGAATCCAATTTGGCGAATTCGGAAATTCTGATAATCAAGTTCACTACTTTTGCCTAATTCATCCAAGCGTTGGTGAATGTTGCTCTTGTCTCGAGTACGAGCCACCCCTGCTTTAGCTCGCGCTTCTAATACTTTAAATGGGTCGCCATCTGGATCGAAAACGAAGAGGAGTCCTCCAGGAATAGCAAAAAGCATTGATATGCAAATGATGGTGAACATTAACGCCCACCTTCTTGCGCGCCGATAAATACTCGAGGTGTCTGCGGCAACCTTCCCAACCGGTTCATCCAAATATATGCGATGGCCGTCATGACAAGGCCAGCAACCAAGATTGCACTACCGGTCGGTGTTGAATATGCCGCAGCTGTACTTGGTTGAGTGGAGAGAAGGAGTAAAAGAATCCAAGGTGCGGCCGCCGATAGATGGGCGGAGTTCTTTATCCATCCATGCTTAACTTCAATTTCTCTGCGAAGGGCTAGATCTTGACGGAGAAAATCTCCCAGCGTTCTAAGAATTGCAAGGAGTTCGCTACCACCGAGTGCTTTGGAGATTAGTAACGCCTCGAAGATTTGATCACTTCCATGGTGGTGAAATAAATCCTTTAACTCATTGATCGCTTCACCAACGTCACCATGGCGATATAGAGAAGTACGGAACTCGGTAAATGCTGGCCGCAGAATTTCTGGGCCTCGTGTTGCTAGGCCGGCTAGAGATTCAGTCAATGATAAGCCCGATTGGATACCTGACATTAAGTGATCAATAACTTCTGGCCATGCGGCGATAAGAGCAGACTCGTCATGGAGGTTCTTGCCACGCAACGTCACAAAAGTGATTCCAGCGACCAATGCACCAAAGGCTAGAGCAATACTTACGGCTCCAGTTGCAAGGAAAATGATTGCGATAGTGACAGATGAAAAGGCGGCGCTACGAAGCTTGATTTTCATTGGCGCCACCAAGAGGCAAGGGGGGCACCAATTGCGATGAACTTATCGGCGTGCGGAAGAGTGCCTACGCCGCGATCGTAATCGCTTCCGTTCCAGAGCCATAAGCTTTCAATCTCGGCGCGATCATTTTCATATCTACCAGTGAGCGCAGAGACTTCTTTGATTCGACGCATCCCGCTTTGGTCGAGTGATACATGGACGATCAAATCAAAGGCCGATGCAACCGTTGGTGCAATGAATTTGTGTGAAATATTCTCACCAGCTAAAAGTGGCAGTGTTTGCAGTTTAATAATCGCATCACGGGGAGAGTTCGCATGCAAGGTACCCATGCCAGGAAGACCGGAGTTAAGGGCTATAAGGAGATCCAGAGCCTCGGCCTCGCGCACTTCACCTACAATGATTCGAGAAGGACGCATTCGTAGCGACTCTTTAATTAATCGACGCAGTGGAATCTCTCCCTCACCTTGCAAGTTGGCGCTTCGCGTTTGCAGGGCTACAACATCTGGAAGCTGGGGACTTAGTTCAAATACCTCTTCAATTGTGACCACTCGCTCTGTGCGAGGGATTGCACCAGCGAGGGCGTTTAGCATCGTTGTTTTACCGGCCTGAGTTCCGCCACTTACTAAGATATTTAATCCAGCACGTACAGAGTTCTTTAACGCCGTTGCGATGAAAGTCGTCATGACGCCACGTTCGACCAAGTCATCAATACCAAGGTTGCGCATTAAATGCTTTCGAATATTTACGGCCCAGTGCTGCGCCGTTATCTCTGGAATCGCAACATGCAAACGGGAGCCATCTGGAAGACGGGCGTCAACAAATGGATGAGACAGATCTAAACGCCGACCGCTCCACATTAGCGCCCGCTCGACGATGTTGCGCACATCCTCACTCGTGAGTAGAAGATTGGTTAATTCACTCTTACCAGAGCGTGCGATGAAAATACGTTCGGGGGAGTTAATCCAGATCTCTTCGATAGTTGGATCGTTCATGAAAGGCGCGATTGCTCCGAAAGTTATATCTATATCTAGGTCCATGTGGGAAATCTATGACCGTGACGCAGTGTTACTGGTCGGCCAACATCAATGCGTGGATAAGGGTGCTTGATCCAATCGATTCAATATTTCCAAGCCGTTTTCACCGGGAAGTGATGTGACCATCGAGAGAAATATATGTAATGAGTCATTAACAGTGAGTGATGGGGTTAAATGGAGCCGAGAGAGCATCTGCTTCGCGGCCACCTCTCCCTCGCTCATTAATACCACGCACTCATTAATTCCTAAGCGGCCGATGCACTCTGAGTTTCTAGTAAATCGTCGTAGCTCACTGGAAAAGTGCAAAATATTTTCCGCACTCACACTCATCCGCAGGTTATCGACGTTATTTCTCTCAAAAACAATCTTAATGAGGGAGATATTGGTTTTACCCCTATTAGCGATCGCTACTTCTCTGCGTAGTTGCTCATAAAAAAATGAGGGCGCCGCTAAATGAGTCTGTGAATCGTGGATACCGTCATGTGAGAAAAGAGGGCTCTGCCCCCGCAAATGAGTTAATCTCTCCTCCATGGCACAGGATTCTTCCAAAGCAGCTAAGGCCCGCGCAGTAGTGGCAACCCTACTTATCGTTGAATCAGTTGTGATCGGCGCACTTGGAGTGTGGTTACTTGTTTTAGCCATCACCGCGGATAGTTTTGAATTTCTCCCTCTTCTTGGTGATTTATTATTTGCAACCCTTGGAAGTGCCGGCTTAGCGATCTCGGCAATTGGATATCGCCGAGGAAAATACTTTGGTAGAGCGCCTTCCGTGCTTGCGAATTTAATTGCACTCGGAGTTGTCTCGTATCAAGTCCAGGCCGGGCTCTGGAGCGTTGCAATTCCATTGGCCGCACTAGCATTGGCCACTTTGGCAGCAACCCTTCGCGCGATCCCTGAGTAGTTATCTCTAGCTATTCAACTGCGCGCCTCCCAATGGGGCTCATGAATTCGGCTGATTGTGGCCTATCTCGCGCTGAGAGGCCCAATTTCGAGTTCAGGGCATGGAGTCAGTGCCGATAGGCTTGCGCCTTATCCACGCCAAGAAGGAGTTCGCCAGTGTCGGCACAGGATTTTGGTGCAAATGATTGGCTCGTCGATGAGATGTACGAGCATTATTTAGCAGACCCATCTTCGGTTGACCCAACATGGGTTGAGTACTTTAAAAACAATAAGCCAGGTACTCCATCATCGGCCGCACCTACAGCCAATCAAAGCTCACAGATAATTTCAAAGGGTGTTCCGCCAGTTCCAAAATCGCAGCAGCGCGACCAAGCGCCTAGCGTTTCACAAACTGCGCCGCCTCCGATCGAGCAAGCAGTAGTTCAGGAAGTTGCCGCCGTTGTTCCTCCCGCGCCTAGTGCACCGGCTCCAGTTCAACAGCCAATTGTTAGAGATACCGCATCACCTCAGCCCACTCCCGCAGATCCAGTTGTTAAACCAGTTCGAGTTCTTGCAACACCGAGTGCATCGACACTCGAACCAATTCGCGGTGTATCGGCCCGCGTAGTTCAAAGCATGGAGGCATCACTTTCAGTTCCAACTGCAACATCGGTTCGCGCAGTTGCAGCAAAGTTAATGATCGATAATCGAATAGTTATAAATAATCATTTGAAGCGCGCGCGCGGCGGGAAAACCTCATTTACTCACATCATCGCCTATGCAATGATTAAAGCGGTTCGCGCGATGCCTGAGATGAACTCATTTTTCGGTGAGATTGATGGAAAGCCAGCCGTCGGACATCCCGAACATATAAATTTAGGTATCGCTATCGATTTAGCCAAGGCCGATGGATCGCGCCAATTGTTGGTGCCCTCCGTTAAAGGCTGCGAGTCAATGGATTTCGCCGCCTTCTGGAGCGCCTATGAAGCCATTATCAAAAAGGCACGTGGAGGCTCTTTAACTGTCGATGATTTTGCCGGTACGACTATGTCGATTACTAATCCCGGCACAATCGGAACCGTTCATTCGGTACCACGCTTGGTGCAGGGTCAGGGTTTAATTCTTGGAGTAGGCGCACTCGACTACCCAGCAGAGTTCCATGGAGCTAGCGATGAAACGCTCGCCCGAATGGCGATAAGCAAAGTTGTAACTCTTACGAGCACGTACGATCATCGCGTTATTCAAGGTGCGCAGTCGGGTGACTTCCTGCGCCGAATGAATGAATATTTGTTAGGTGCCGATGGCTTCTATGATGAAATCTTCGCCTCTCTCCGAATTCCATACGAGCCAATTCGATGGGCTAAGGATTTTGAGTTCAGTAAAGATGAGCAGATTAACAAGACTGCACGAATTCAACAGCTAATCCACGCCTACCGAACCTTTGGTCACTTAATGGCCGATGTCGATCCATTGGAATACAAGCAGCGCTCACATCCAGATTTAGATGTTGTTACACATGGTTTGACGCTTTGGGATCTTGATCGTGAGTTTGCAACGGGTGGCTTCGGTGGAAAAACCTTTATGTCACTTCGCAAGATTCTAGGTTTATTACGTGACTCATACTGTCGCACCGTCGGCGTTGAGTATATGTACATTGAAGATCGCGAAGAGCGTCAATGGATTCAAACTCAAGTAGAAGTCGGCGCGCAGAAATTCGCTCCGGAAGAACACCTTCGAATCTTGCATAAGCTCAATGGTGCCGAGGCATTTGAGACTTTCCTTCAGACAAAGTTTGTTGGACAAAAGCGCTTCTCACTAGAGGGTGGCGAATCTGTAATTCCATTGCTGGATGCGGTCTTATCGAGTGCTGCAGATCAAGGCCTAGATGAGGTCTGTATCGGAATGCCACACCGCGGACGTTTAAATGTCTTAGCAAATATCGCCGGCAAATCACATGGTCAGATCTTCCAAGAGTTCCAAGGACATTACGCAGAAAACCAGGTACAAGGCTCTGGTGATGTTAAGTACCACTTGGGCACTGAAGGCTTCTTTACCTCTCATGCAGGGGCCACAACCAAGATTTACTTAGCTGCTAATCCTTCCCACCTTGAAGCTGTTAATCCAGTTCTTGAGGGCATCGTCCGAGCCAAGCAGGATAAGTTAAATATCAAGCACGCCTACTCGGTACTGCCCGTCCTGCTCCACGGTGACGCATCCTTTGCTGGACAAGGTGTAAATGCTGAAGTTCTGCAGATGTCGCAGTTAGCGGGTTATCGCACTGGCGGAACAATTCATATCGTTGTAAATAATCAGGTTGGTTTTACTACTTCTCCGCATGCATCACGCACCTCAACCTATTCGACGGACTTTGCTAAAGTCATTCAGGCACCGGTTTTCCATGTTAATGGCGATGATCCAGAGGCATGTGTGCGCATTGCACGTTTAGCATTTGAATACCGTCAAAAGTTTAATAAAGATGTAGTGATTGACATGGTTTGCTATC
>JBILUX010000147.1:0-3392 GCA_044370765.1 Candidatus Planktophila sp.
TCCGCCCTCCCAAATTTTGAAGGCATCTAAAGGATGACCTCCGCTGCCAAAGTAGGCATCGGGTGAGGAGAGGACGTGATAGATGCGCCCACCAATTATTCCAAACGGTACGGCGAGAATTGCTACCTCTGAAACGATTGATGCGCCATTGGGTGCTACGGCCTTAAAGCGTTTATCGCCTAACCAAATAGCAATGGCGATGCCAGAGATGATACATAACGCGTACATATGTATCGTAAGAGGCCCGATTTCCAGAGCCGAAAGCGTCGGCGATGGAATCGAACGGAGCAAGTTTTAGCCAGCCTCTACAGCAAGTCGGAACTCAGCAGGATCAAAGCCGTTGGACTTGCGCTCCCAGAGTTTGTTATTGATAAAAACCGTTGGAGTGCCTGTCACTTTATATATTGGCATTGAATCTAAATGAGCTTTTACTACATCGGCCTTTGATCCATTGGAGACGCAGTCCGTGAAGCTCTTGCTCTTGACACCAATGTAGTCACCGATCTTTATTAAGTTCTCGCTTGAGAAGAAACCGGAGTTTTCCAAAGCTGGTTGAATAATATAAATAGCTTTGTGGTAATCGAGATAGTGGCCCTCATCTGCAGCGCACATCAACGCATTTGCTGCGCGGACTGATTCATCCCCTAGAAATGAAAGTGCGTGATAAACAACTGTGGCCTTTTTAGTTCGCACTAACTCTTCAATGTACTCTCCATTTGCCTCTTCAAAAGTTCTACAGACTGGACATTGAGGATCTTCCCAGAGATCAATTTTGACCGGCGCTCCAGGATTCAAAACTAGGCCTGAACCCTGCGCTGGATCAACTGTCGCACTTACTTTTTCGCCAAGTGTGTAATCCTTGAGCGCGACAAATGATTCGTTGGCCTTGGTCGAAGAGCTCATGAGAGAGAAAACAACACCTGTAACCACAACGAGTGCAACCATTCCGATTACTAACCATCGTGTGAAATTATCCCCGCCGCTCTTCGCCTTTACCTGCTTAGCCATTTAGATCTCCTCATGTGCTGTGGTCGATTTTTCAACTGATAGTAATCCGTAAGGGAAAAAGTATAGATAGAGCGCAATTAATGCCAATCCAGTATCACGGGCAATTTCCAGGGCATACTTCCTATGAACTTCGGCCGCCTTTGATGGATCAATAGCTCCACCGCCGCCAAAACAGCCGCAGTCGATGAGCATCCCACGTGCCCACACGCTGATAATTGCGGCAATAAATAGGAGCATGATGCCGCCGGCAATGACTGCAGCCATACGCAATGAGATGCCAATAATAAGGAGAAGGCCAACTGCAATCTCAAGCCATGGAAGGGCGTAGCCAACTATGTGCGCCAACCGAGTTGGAAGGATTTTGTAGGCAGCTACGGCACTTGCGGCCTCGGAAGGGACAAAGGCCTTTATGCCGCCAGCGACCAGCAGAACTCCGCCAAGAATTAATCGTCCAAAGAGAGTTATGAATCGCTGGTACTTGATATTAATTTTTTTCATCGTCCCTCTCTAACTCCCGCTGCTAGCTCTTTTGCTAAATCAGATACTGCCTTTAAACCACTCGGCTCATCTTGAGCGCTGAGTAATAGTTTAATGAATGCCGAGCCCACAATCACACCATCGGCATATTTCGCCACAGATTTAGCCTGTTCGCGAGTGGAGACACCAAGACCTACGGACACTGGCATCGTAGTAACCGACCTCACACGTTTGACTAAATCTTGGGCATCGATTGTGACATTCGATCTAGCTCCAGTTACTCCCATCACACTCGCGGCATATACGAATCCCCCGGTCTTGGCAGTTACTTGAGCAAGGCGCGAATCACTGGTACTCGGTGCGACAACATAGATTGGATTGATTCCATAAGCCGCTGTCGCGGCGAGCCACTGTGTCGACTCCTCTATTGTCAGATCAGGAGTGATGACACCAGATCCTCCATTTTCAGCGATTGCTCGTGCAAAGTTATCGACACCGAATTTTTCAATAGGGTTCCAATAGGTCATGACTACAGTTGCAACTCCGCTCTCATTTGCAACTTTGAGGGCGGCAAAAACTTCAGCGGCGCCAGTTCCAGCCTTAAGGGATATTTCTGCCGCCTCTTGAATTGTTGGACCATCCATTACTGGATCGCTATATGGAAAACCGATCTCAATTGCATCAACTCCGGAGGCTGCAAGTGCTTGAATCGCTTTTGCGCAACCACTGTGCGATGGAAAGCCTGCAGGGATATATGCGATGAGGGCGGCGCGATTTTCTGAGCGAACTTTTACAAAGAGCTCATCTAGTGCGGTACTCACAATGGAATACCGAAATAATGTGCCGCAGTTTGCACATCTTTATCGCCGCGACCCGACAAATTCACTAAAATCGTTGCGTCTGGTCCGAGTTCGTTACCAACAATCATCGCACCAGCTAAGGCATGCGCAGATTCAATCGCTGGAATAATGCCCTCAGTTTTACACAAGAGCGCAAATGCATTCATTGCAGCATCATCATTGATTACACGGTATTCGGCACGTCCTATGTCATGTAAATATGCATGCTCAGGGCCAACTCCTGGGTAATCTAAACCAGCTGAGATTGAATGTGATTCAACGGTTTGTCCGTTCTTATCTTGGAGGACATAGGTTCTGTTTCCATGGAGGACACCGGCAGAACCGCCATTAATAGATGCAGCGTGACGTCCAGTTTCAATTCCATCACCACCTGCCTCAAAACCAATCAATCGCACACCTGCATCTGGAATGAAGGCGTGAAATATTCCGATGGCATTAGAGCCACCACCGATGCAAGCCAAGACTGCATCTGGAAGTTTGCCAGTAAGCGCCAAAACCTGCTCTCGCGCCTCCTCCCCGATGATTTTTTGGAAATCACGGACAATTGTTGGAATCGGATGGGGACCGGCAACTGTGCCAATTAGATAATGAGTATCTGCAACATTAGTCACCCAATCGCGCATCGCTTCGTTAATTGCATCTTTCAAAGTTTGCGAACCAGATGTCACGGGAATAACTTCGGCACCAAGCAATTTCATTCGTGCCACATTGAGTGATTGTCTGCGCGTATCCTCTTGTCCCATATAGACGACACATTCAAGTCCCATAAGCGCTGCCGCCGTAGCCGCAGCTACTCCATGTTGACCTGCGCCGGTTTCAACGATGATGCGTTTCTTTCCCATTCGTTTCGTGAGCAATGCTTGACCTAAAACATTGTTGATTTTATGACTGCCAGTGTGATTTAGATCTTCACGCTTTAATAGTATTCGTGCTCCCCCGGCATGTTCGGCAAATCGCGGCACCTCTGTGATGATGCTTGGACGACCTGTATAGCTTCGATGGAGTTCGGCGAGCTCGGCTAAAAACAGTGGATCTTTCTGCGCCGAA
>JBILUX010000148.1:0-3389 GCA_044370765.1 Candidatus Planktophila sp.
CCACTCGTGATTTTGCAAAGCAACATCTCAATAGTTTCTTTGGAAAGACTGAAGGTTGGATAGTTCTTGACACTGACCCAGGCTCCAAAATTTGGCTAGGAATGCGAGAAGAGATTTCCGCCGAGGAGCTCGCACTTCATATTCAGGATCAATCTATTGAAAAGATTTTGGGATTGATGAATGAATACACCGTCTCGGTTGGTCAAGTTATTTATGTGCCGGCCGGAACGTTGCACGCAATTGGACCAGGAACTTTGATTGCCGAGTGCCAAGAGCCCACCTCTTTCTCAATCTTATGTGAATACAAAACCTTTGGCTTAAGCGAGAACGCGGCAACCTTGGGGCTAGGTTGGGAGAAAGCAATCTCGGGACTGACGTTAAAACCTGATCCTTACGCAAATGAAAACTATTTCCCTAAAGAGCGCGAACTACTCAAGACAGACTCCTCGAACATCAACTCTCTCTTTGCGAAAGAGGGCGATGAGTTCTTTAGAGCGCTCCGAGTCATCACAACCTCTGAAGTTACATTGCCTTCAAGCTCGTTTTCCATTCTCATCGTGAGCCATGGCAGTGGTCACCTCATATGGAATGCAGGCGAGATTGCGATTAGATCTGGAGAGACGTTCGTAATCCCGGCCGCTGCCACAGGAGCAAAATTGGTTGGTGATGTGGGTGCAATTCTGTTCTTGCCACCACTACTGTCCTAAGTTTTCACCCAATAACTACTTTTCCATTTTTTCTATTACCAAGTAAGAATTTCCGATATAGGCGGATTCTTACATTGCGGAAAAAAACCAAAATAGGTGAAGCTAATGCTTTCTCTTGCCTCACATCACCTTTAAAGTCTGCGTAATGCTTCCGGAGAGTTCCAGGAGTTGGGATGGGTGAGCTTGAACAAGCGAAACATTATTATGAAAGGACACTAAATGGTAGAGAGCGCCAATTCCTGGAGCGAGGATTTCGCAGCACAACTTCGATCCTCTGGAGTCGAAAAATTTTGCGTTTCCATTGATCTTGACTTCGATGAGGTTTTCTTGGCACCTGCCAGAAATTCATCGTTAAAGAAAAACCCTTACGATGATTTTCAATGGGTTGTCTACCCTTATAGCCTTATATCGACAGGCGTGCTTCATTCTTTCTCTAACGATGCACAGCTAAGGAAAGAGTTACCGTGGGAGGAATGGTTGCAATGGGAAGGAGAATCGCGCCACGCCAGCCTCTATCAGGTTCGTCAGAACCCAGATCAGGGAGTTTTTGATGGCTCTTTGGAGGACAAAGAGCATCCGCCGATACTTCTTGGCCAAGAGTGGTTTTCCACTCTTGAAAAAACTCTCACGCCAAAATTGTTTTAGTTACGCCTCGATATTTTCCTACGCGAGAGAGAGGGTCTTGAAAGCGATAGTCGTTTTCAAGCCCGCTACCAAAGCAGAATTCATGGATGTTGCAATGTACACATGCCTGATAAAACTTTAGAATCAGTAGCATGAAAACCATCGAGGTAGCTGAAACCGGCGGCCCAGAGAAATTGGAATACGTTGATCGCCCAATTCCAGTCATGGGCGAGAATGAATCTCTCGTCGATGTCTTGGTAGCAGGCGTCAACTTCATCGACACCTACCATCGCAGCGGTTTATACCCACGTCCACTGCCATTTACTCCTGGAGTTGAAGGCGTCGGAAATATTCGCGAAATAAGCGGCACAGCACCATCAGATTTATCAGTTGGTATGCGCGTCGGTTGGGTCGCATCGACTGGCGGATATGCCGAGGTTGCAACGCTTCCAAGCCAAGAACTGATTCCAATTCCAGAGGAAATCGATAGTGCGCAAGCAACGGCTCTTCTTCTTCAAGGAATGACCGCACATTATCTTGCTGTTGATTCCCACACCATAAAGCCAGGAGATATAGCCCTCGTACACGCTGGAGCCGGTGGAGTTGGACTTTTGCTTACCCAATTTATTAAATCGCTCGGTGGCCTTGTAATCGCAACGGCTTCGACAGATGCAAAACGAAAACTCTGCTTAGAAAATGGCGCTGATCTCGCGATTGAGTACTCAGGGTTTCAAGAGCGGGTTATGGAGTTTAGTAATGGTGGTGGAGCACACGTTGTCTATGACGGCATCGGCAGAACTACTTTCGATGAAAGTCTGCTCTCGGTCCGTCCACGGGGATCTCTCGTAATCTACGGATACTCCAGCGGAGCTGTCCCACCGATTGATTTGAGCAAGCTAACGACTAATTCGATTTTTCTATCCCGCCCAACATTGAAGCATTTTATTTCGAATCGAGAAGAACTA
Organism: Candidatus Planktophila sp.; assembly: GCA_044370765.1. GTDB lineage: Bacteria > Actinomycetota > Actinomycetes > Nanopelagicales > Nanopelagicaceae > Planktophila. The sequence continues at coordinate 2,297 of JBILUX010000148.1, forward strand.
CTTTGGCGTGCCAATGAGGTATTCAAGGCCCATTTAAATGGCAATATGAATGTGCGAATTAGCGAGGGATATGCCTTAAAGAGCGCTTCACAGGCGCATCAAGATTTGGAAGCTCGAACAACGACTGGGAAACTCATTCTTGAGCTGTAAAAAATAATCGTCTCAGCTTGGTTGTTAGAAAGACAGTTCCTCCTAGAGAACGCCGTATTTTGCAAATGCTGCGCTTGGGCTCATGCCCTCCTTAACCGCTTTGCGGAATTGATTTTCACCCGCATCTTTTTCTTCAACTCTTCGAACAACCTCTTCGATTACATCCTTAGGCACAACCACAACTCCATCAAGATCGGCAACAATTAGATCTCCAGGATTTATTATCACTCCATCAATCACGCCTGGCACATCATGTGCGACCACTTCGTATCGACTGTTTATATCGAGCGGACTTGCATTGACTCCAAAGACTTTAAATCCCAATGCCCTTGTGCGGGCAACATCGCGCACTGGTCCATCGGTTAGGGTTCCGGCAACGCCTTTAAAGGCGCAAGCCGTGGAAAGAAGCTCGCCCCATAAAGAGCCATGACCGTGACGATTGGTCGGAGACACATACACCTGATCCTTTCCGACGGCATCAAGTGCTTTAAGTAATCCGACGTATGGAACTTCAGGTGCTGCTTCGACAACTTCCAATTTGACCGGAAATGCATATCCCATCATGACGCCATCACCTGAAATCATCGTGATGTCCGAGCCAAGCACTTGATTGCGATAGTTCAAATGATCGAGACAATCAGAGGCTAAAGAGGCAGAGAAGATCATGCGTAACTTACTTAAGTCGAGGTTCACGACGTAACCTTACGACAAAGCTAAAGCTATTCAAAGCATTCCCCCGGTTCAATTCTTGAGAGATTTGCCAAGGCAGGGCGCTGAAGTCACGCCTACCAAACCTTGAAACATCTAGAAAGAGTTAGACTAAAAAGCTCGAATCGGATGAACATGGGCGCAGGTTTTTTTCGTAGTAAAGCTCACGAAACCACTATTGAAGGCTTGTGCCTTTCCATAGTTGGCTGCAACCTCTGTTGAGGACCAATAGATT
>JBILUX010000149.1:0-3388 GCA_044370765.1 Candidatus Planktophila sp.
GGACAAGGGGCAAGGTTAGCGTGGAGAGGTACTAGTGCGCCAATCCATGAACTATAAGGGCTGGCGCTCAAGTGATGGGCCTGATTTTATGGGGGTTATTGAGCCCGTGAGCGCTGACACAGCCAAAACGAGAGAAGTTTTGAGCCTAAAAGCCCAAGATTGGAACCGAGCCGGTAGAGCGGTTCAGAAAAAGGGGAATTCCTTTCATGGAAGCTTTAGATCTAGCCAGGTGGCAGTTCGCCATCACAACCGTTTATCACTTTCTATTCGTCCCAATCACGATTGGTATGTCATTTCTTGTCGCGGGCCTACATACGGCTTGGTATCGAACCGGCAAGCTTCAGTACCTAAGAGCGACTAAGTTTTTCGGGAAATTATTTTTAATCAACTTCGCCATCGGCGTAGTTACAGGAATTGTTCAAGAGTTCCAATTTGGAATGAACTGGTCCTCTTATAGTCGATTCGTGGGGGATATCTTCGGCGCACCCCTAGCGATGGAAGGTTTACTCGCATTCTTCCTTGAGAGCACATTCCTTGGACTATGGATATTTGGTTGGGATCGACTTCCAAAGAAACTGCACCTTGCCTCAATCTGGTTAGCTGCAACTGGAACTTTGCTATCGGCTTACTTCATCTTGGCCGCTAATGCATGGATGCAACATCCAGTTGGCTATATTTACAATCCAGACAAGAACCGTGCAGAGCTAACAGATATTGTTGAAGTACTCACGCAGAAAACTGCGCTGGCGACTTTCTTCCATACGATTCCATCGGCGGCATTTACTGGTGGTGCATTCATTGCGGGAATCTCTGCTTACTTAATGATTAAGGGCAAGGATTTAGCGATGTCGCGCTCGACATTTAAACTTGGTGCAGTCACAATGCTGATCAGCTTTGTATTAGTTAGCGTCTCAGGTGATCTCACCGCGCGTATCATGACCGAACAGCAACCTATGAAGATGGCAGCGGCGGAGGCGTTGTATACAACGCAAGAATCTGCACCGTTCTCACTTCTTACCATCGGCACTCTTGATGGCTCCAAATCTATTTTCCAGATTGGCCTTCCATCGCTTCTCTCCTTTATGTCGACCGGTGATTTCAACGGCGTCGTGGAGGGTGTTAATGATTTAGAGGCAAAGTACGACAAACAGTTTGGTGAAGGTAACTACACACCGAATATTCCGATGGCATACTGGTCATTTAGATTAATGATCGGCTTTGGCGTTATCGGTGCTTTCTTTGCACTACTTGCCTTGTGGCAGATGCGCAGAGGCGGCTCACCAAAGGGCAAATGGTTTGCTCCAGCGATGATTTCATTGCCTTTCTTGCCTCTTCTTGCAAACTCATTTGGATGGATCTTTACCGAAACCGCTCGTCAACCATGGGCAGTCTTTGGTCTTATCAAAACCGCCGATGGTGTTAGCACTGTTGTTTCGGCAGGTGCAGTTCTATTCACAATGATCGCCTTCACACTTCTCTATGGCGTCTTGGCATTTATTGAAGTCGGTCTGATTCTGCGCGTCATCAAAATGGGACCTGCAGAAGAGCTCGACTATGCAGATCCACAGCTTGGCGGCTCAGCCGACAAACCTCTAGTGATGTCCTACTAAGAAAGGAGCATGAACATGACATTTCAAACAGTGTGGTTCCTACTCATTGCAGTTCTTTGGGTCGGATATTTTATTCTCGAAGGTTTTGACTTTGGTGTCGGAATGCTTCTTCGCTTTGTTTCTCGTAACGAGGCCGATCGTCGTGCAGTACTTACGACTCTTGGACCCGTCTGGGATGGCAACGAGGTATGGCTACTAGTAGCAGGAGGCGCGACGTTTGCAGCCTTTCCTGAATGGTATGCAACTCTCTTTAGCGGCTTCTATCTACCGCTCTTCCTGATTCTCGTCGCACTCATCGTGCGTGGCGTCTCTTTCGAGTATCGCTCGAAGTACGGCAAAGCTCAATGGAGGCAACGTTGGGATATCGCAATCATGATTAGCAGCGCAATCCCAGCTCTACTCTGGGGCGTTGCATTCGCTAACATCGTTAAAGGCGTACCAATTGAAAAAGCTTCCAATGGATCCCTTGAATATGTCGGTGGTTTCTTTAACCTCCTTAACCCATTCGCTCTCCTTGGTGGCGTTGTCACTCTTACCGTTTTCTTAACTCACGGCGCAGTCTTCCTTTCTTTAAAGACTACTGGTGAGATCCGAGAGCGCTCACGTGCAATCGCCAAGGTCACTGGATTAGTGGCTGCAGTCTCTTGTGTGGGCTTCCTTACCTGGACAAATCTCTTGTTCCCAGAGATTAACTCTCGAGTACTGATGCTCTCTGTTCTTGTAGCACTTCTTTGGGTTGCTGGAATGGCTGCCAACTTTGTTGGTCGCGAAGGTTGGGCATTCATATTCAACTCGGTTGCGATCGCAACCTTTGTTTCAACTCTTTTCTATGCACTCTACCCACGCGTGATGCCATCGTCATTGGGAGCTCAATTTGACCTCACAATCACAAATGCATCAAGTACCGATTACACATTGAAGGTAATGACCTATGTCGCCGTTGTTATGACGCCGCTGGTCCTTATCTACCAAGGCTGGACATACTGGGTATTCCGTAAGCGTGTGAGCGCTTCACAGATCTCTAACCCAGAACATGGCGTTCTTGACGCAGTAAGCCATATCCTGCATAAGTGAAATCTGTTGATCTGCGGCTACTGCTCTCCCGGAGCGGTAGCCGCAGACTTTTCTTCGTCTCAATTGCCGCCGCCATTATCTGGTCGGCGACAATTGTTATTAGCGCCCTTGTTTTATCGTCGATTATCGCTGGAATAATCGGCAAATCCGAGGGAATCTCAACACTGCTGCTCTATTTGGCCTGCGCCTGGATCTTCAGAGCCCTCTTTCAAGCCCGCTTTGAATATTGGTGCAGCCTTACTGCCACTCGTATAAAGCAAGAGATTCGTAGTGAAATCACATCATCATTAGATGCATTTACCAATCTTTCATCATCGACGTTAAGTACTCTGCTAATAAAGGGTTTGAACTCTTTGGATATCTATCTGGGGCGATTTGTTCCGCAACTTTTCTTTGCCTCGATTACCCCTGCAGTGGTCATTGTGACAATTCTTATTCTCGATCCACTCTCCGGAGTGATTGCAATTATCACTCTGCCTTTGATACCACTCTTTGGAGCGCTGATAGGCCTATACACCTCTGACTCTGTGAGTAAAAAATGGCAGACATTGGGCTCGCTCTCTCAATACTTTGAAGATTCATTGCGCGGCTTTGTTACGTTAAAGATTTTTTCTCGCCATAAGAGCCAGCCACAGCGAATTGCAGAGATGGGGGATAGATATACGGACGAGACTATGAAAGTTCTTCGTATCTCATTTCTTTCG
>JBILUX010000029.1:0-12276 GCA_044370765.1 Candidatus Planktophila sp.
GTAATTTTAATTGTTTCGATTGCACCCGATGCTGCGCGCACACCACATTTAATACTTGCCGCTTCAAAGGCGGGACCGGCAGGGGCGGCCGTTGCCAAAATCTTTTCGCCATCCCCAAGCACGATTTCGCAGTTAGTTCCAACATCGATAAATAGACGCAATCGCTTGTCGCGATCCATTCCAGATGCCAGTGCGCCAGCGATAATATCTCCGCCGACATAGGCACCAAGGGAGGGCAAGATAACCGCCTTTGCACGTGGGTGAATAGCGATTCCAATATCAATAGCATCGACATCTGGAAAATCTGCAGCGGCCATAATAAATGGTGCAACTCCGAGGGGCTCAGGGTCGATGCCGAGTAAGAGCTGATTCATGGTTGCATTGCCAGCGATGGCAATCTCATAGACATGAAGTGGATCAACGCCTGCCTCAATGCAGACTTCCTGAGTCAGCTGATTAAGCGTCTCTTGTGCAAGGGATGATAGTTTTTCAAGGGCGGCCGGATCTAGCATCGTCGCGGAAATACGCGTGATGACATCGGCGCCAAATGGCTGCTGCTTGTTCAGAATTGATTTCACGGCCAAGGGAGCACCGGTATTGAGATCGAGCAGAGTTGCAACGACCGTTGTTGTTCCTAAATCATAGGCAATTCCATAGCGAAATGCCGTTGTATCACCGGGTTCGATATCGATGAAGTCTTGATCTACAAAGACAGCTGTAACTTTGAAGTTAGATGCACGCAAGACGCGGGGGATATTGCGCATTGCAGCAAGGGAAGCCGTTCCTTCGATGTCATCGATAGCATCGAAGAGGCGCACAATATCGGTACGTTGATCGTGAAGAGTTGGCTCTTCTAACTCAACGTAACGCTTTTGCACTGCAGGGCGCAAGATAACTTGACGTCCAACTCCAACGGTTGCAGCTTTTGGTCTGGTGGTAAGGGCTGGAACATCTATTGAAATATCGGTACTGGTGCGAACTAAACACGCTAAACGCCAGCCCTGTTTAATCTCCGTCTCAGTAAATGCGCGAAAATCTAACTTCGATGGTTCGACATCTCCATCGGTAATCTTGACGCGACACTTCTTGCATGTTCCATAGCCACCGCAGGTTGAATCGATTGCAATACCGTTCCAGGATGCGGCATCAAATGCACTGACCCCAGTTGGTACGGTAATTGTTTTCTCAGATGCAACCGAACTATCTTTTTCAAGGGATCTAAAGGCGAGCTTGACTCGACCAGTGCCATCGTGATGGGGCACTAGTGACGGGTCGAGCTCTTTTTTACTAATACTTAAGCACCAGTCCCAGCGGCAGCCTTTGCCGCCTCCATCGCTCTAAAGCGTGTGATCCAGTTTGATCCCCATGGATCTAAACCGAGAAGTAAATCGGCGGCGCGTACAGATTCAACGATAAGTGGAGTACGAGAATCCATCACCGCAGAGGTAAGACCATGTGACATCGCTGCAGGTAAAAACGCTGCGTTAAGTGCGTGGCGATATGGCAGACCAAAGGAGATATTCGATGCGCCAAGGGTCATATTCAGGCCCCACTTTTCGCGGATTAAATAGATCGTCTCGAGCGTAATTTTCACTGCTTCAGGATCTGCGCCAACGGTCATTGCTAGTGGATCAATTACTAAATCCTCAAGGGGAATTCCATGTTTTTCAACGGCGCGAACAATCTTTTCAGTAATCACCATTCGCTCTGCAGCAGTTGCCGGGATTCCAGTCTCATCATTGGGTAGAGCGATAATGGCAGCCCCATGCTTTTTGATAAGAGGCAGTACTAAATCCATACGCTCATCTTCGCCAGTTACGGAGTTTACAAGGGCCTTACCTTGATAGGTTTCAAGACCGGCTTGAAGTGCTTCAATAATCGATGAGTCGATGCAGATAGGCATATCGGTAATCGATTGAATTAACGTAATCGCCTTAGATAAAAGAGCGGGCTCATCTGTTAGAGGCACTCCCATATTCACATCGAGAACATTTGCGCCACCTGCGATCTGATCAGCGACATCTTTTTCGATAGCCGATAGGTCACCTGCACGAAGTTGTAATTGAAACTTTTTGCGGCCCGTAGGATTAATGCGCTCACCGATAATGCAAAATGGTTGATCGTGGCCGATCGTTACCGTTTGGCCAGGTGAGGAAAGAACTGTATGCATTGTGTTCCCCTATCTATTCGGTGTTCTACCCAAGTCGTTCATAAAAGTATTCAGCGAATCATCGTGTCGAAAATCAGTTATATGTAGACCACGAACTCCGGGGAGTGAGAGCGCGTGCTTAGCAAGCTCAAGAGTTAACTTATTGACCTCAACACTGGGGTCACTGGCGTTTTGCACGCGGGCCAAAGTGCTGGCCGGAACGTCGATACCGGGAACCTTATCATTCATAAAGCCCAGCCCTCTGCTGCCCTTCACTAGTACAAGTGTTGGAATGAGCTTTAGATCGGGTGCGACTTCGGCCACACCTTTGCAAAACGCTTCAAGGCGATCGGGGTGATAACAGATCTGAAGTTGCAAGAAGCTCGCACCTGCACGGTGCTTCTTTAGTGCACGTTGAATTCGATACTCAAATGGTGGGGCCGCAGCATTTTCAACGGCTCCAATATAGAAATCGGGGGCCGGGCTAATCGAGCGACCTGAGAGATATTTACCTGTGGTCATAATTCGAGCGATATTGATGGCTTGGGCGCTATCGACATCAAAGACGCGCCTTGCTTCGGGCTCATCTCCTGCAGTTACATCATCCCCAGTTAGAAGTGAGATATTTGTAATTCCATGCAGGGCAGCCCCAGCCATGTCGGATTGAATTGCGAGACGATTCTTATCCCGACAAACAATCTGCATAATCGGCTCCAAGCCATGCATTTTCATAGCGATAGCCGTCGTTGTATTAGAAGTATGGGCATGGGCTGCGGGATTATCGGTGGCATTTACAGCATCAAACCACGGCGCTAATCGAGCTGCATGTTGTACAACACTTGCCATTCCGCCACCATCAACGGATGGGAACTCAGCGGTAAAAACTAGATCACTAGTATTTTCTAATTTGTCACGAAGTACCGACATTAGTGATCCACAGCTTCGACCGACCAACCAGCTGGTGTTTGCTTATCTCGTTTAGTCACCAGATTAATCCATGACGATGTGCCTTCAAGTCGCATATCAACGGGTGGACGCAAGTCGTTGTAATGCTCTTTCCATACTTTTGGAAGTGGAAGTGAAATCGTTCGATCGTATGCCTTGACCCAGATGCACTGCATCTCTGGCTTAACTTCGCAGTTACCATTTTCACGCACACCGCCACATGGACCGTTACGCAAAGTCTTCGGACATGTCATCGGACATGTCATTCCAGTTGAGTGAAGTACGCACTGACCACACATGCGACAGTCCCACACGGGCTCTTTAATCACATGCTCAATGAAAGGGAGAAGTTTTTTTAACATGATGTGGGTTTAGGCTGAAACCGCTGCACGTTTCTTTGCAATTAAATCCTTAGCAATTCGCACAGCAGTTGAGGCATCGGCTGCAAAGCCATCGGCGCCAACAACATCGGCATACTCCTGCGTTACAGGAGCTCCACCAACCATAATAATTACTTGATCGCGCAGACCCGCCTTAGTAATCTCATGGATGTTGACTTTAAACATCGGCATTGTTGTAGTTAAGAAGGCCGACATTCCGACGATATCTGGCTTGTGCTCAAGGATTCCAGCTACGAACTTCTCTGGTGCAACTTGTACCCCAAGGTCGATAACGTTAAAGCCAGCGCCTTCAAGCATAATATTTACTAAGTTCTTACCGATATCGTGAACATCGCCTTTGACGGTACCCATTAAATAAGTACCCACGGTCTCAGCGCCGGTTTCAGCAAGTAATGGGCGCAAAACGGCGAGCGCGCCTGACATCGCCTTGCCTGATACGAGCATCTCTGGAACAAAGAAATCTCCGCGCTCAAAACGTGCGCCTACTTCTTCCAGCGCTGGAATAAGTGCATCAAAGAGAATCGTGCTCGGTGTCATTCCATCGGCGATTCCCTGATTAGTTAGCTCAAGAACTGCAGGAGCGTTTCCAACTAAGGTCTCGTCAAAGAGCGCCTTGATGATGTCGTCATGAGTCATGCTGCACCTATCTTTCCTTCATGGTTTACCTGGAGTGAGTAGATTTCCTGAACAATAACCTCGCCAATCTTACCTAAATCCCGTTGTGACAATCGCGATGAAGGACCAGAAATCGATATTGCGCCGACCACATGACCATCATCTTCGCGGATGGGGGCTGCCACAGCTACTAAGCCCTCTTCAAGTTCATCGATGATAATTGCGAAGCCTTTTTTACGGATGCTCTCAAGCTCGGTCAATAGACGGGACCGGGTGGTGATTGTCTTTGCTGTGAGTTTTTCTAATTTTCCAGCTGGGATAGCTGCCGCTCCATAGGCTAGAAGAACTTTGCCAAGGGCAGAGGCGTGGAATGGAATTCGTTTGCCTACCCAGTTGGTAGCACCTAATAGATAGTGTGAATCAACTTGATCTATTAACTTCATTTCGCCATTGCTTGCAACGGCTAGATTGGCAGTCTCTCCAGTTGTCGAGGCTAACTTCTCTAAGACAGAGTGCATACGGGCAACTAAGACCGAGTCGAGATTCTGTGAACGGGCAAATTGAGTGAGAACTCCACCGGCAATAAATGCGCCACTGCGATCACGGCGAATAAGACCTTGGCGCTCAAGGGCACTTAACATCCGAGATGTCGTGCTCTTTGGAATATCGTGCGCGCGCGAGAGCTGTGAAAGAAGTGGAGGAGTCGATGCCTCGAGAATATGAATAAGGAGCGCGCTGGCACGGTCGATGGCTTGAGTTCCGCTCACCAACTCACTCATGTGCCCTCCAGAATGTGTTCCATAATATGGAACCACTGTTCCACTATCTAAGGGTATTCTCCTTTATGTCCAGCGGTCAATAGGCGCAGAAGGAGAATTTAATGTTTGAAAATCGGATGCCTCGATATGAAATCTTGAGCCAAGAGTCGATGGCAACTCTGACGCTGGGCTGGCGCCGCATCGTCTCTGAGATCGGTATCGAGTTCATGTCACCGTGGGCGATCGATGTCTTGCGCGATGCTGGACAGACAGTTGAGGGTGACAACGTTAAGTTCGATCCCGATTGGATCTTAAAGCAGTGCGCACTGGCCCCCAGTGAATTCAATCTGCGCGCTCGCAATCCTAAAAACAACGTTCACATCGGTGGTAATTCGATGGTCTTCGGTGGCGTATATGGTCCGCCATTTGTACGCGAGGGGGATATTCGACGCGATGCAACTTTTAACGACTATGAAAATTTTTGTAAGCTCGCCCAGTCATTCGATGCGTTAGATAGCGTCGGCGGTGTCGTCTGCGAACCTAATGACCTATCCCTTGATTCGCGCCACTTAGATATGGCATACGCTGCAGCAACATTGACAGATAAGTTTTTCATGGGCAACGTTGTAACGGCCGAGAATGCTAAAGATGTTATTAAGATGGCAGAGATTATCCACGGCGGACGCAATGCAATCGTTGAGACACCAGCGCTGATATCTCTTGTTAACTGTAACTCCCCACTTCGCTGGGATGATCGCATGCTCGACTCCCTGCGCGAATATGTTCTCGCCGGTCAGCCAGTTGTCGTAACACCATTCTTGCTGATGGGTGCGATGAGCCCGGTAACAATTCCAGCAACATTGGCACAGCAGATTGCCGAGGCGTTAACTGGAATCGCACTTGCTCAGACGCTTAACCCAGGATGTCCAATCGTCTTTGGTTCATTTCTTTCAAATATCGATATGCAGTCGGGTTCACCACAGTTTGGAACTCCTGAATCGGGAATTGGGCTTTTGTGTACTGGCCAGATCGCACGCAGCTTTAACCTGCCATTTCGTGGAGGCGGCGGCTTAAACTCTTCACAGACAGTTGATGCGCAATCGGCATATCAATCCATGATGACGATGATGCCAACCTTCCTCTCTGGCACAAACTGGGTAATGCATACTGCTGGCTGGCTAGAAGGCGGCCTCGTCTCTTGCTATGAGAAGTTTGTTCTCGACATTGAGATTCTTCAATCTCTGATGACTGAGTTCACACCCCTTGAATTCAACGTCGAATCTCTAGCCTTTGATGCCCACCTAGAGGTCGGCCATGGCGGTCACTTCTTAGGAGCAGCACACACGATGGAGCGATTCCGCGACTGTTTCTACCGCCCCTTCTTAACCAATAGCGATAACTTCGAGCGTTGGAGCCGATTAGGGGCCAAGGATACGAAGATGCGTGCAGCCGAGATTTATAAGAAGAAGTTAGAGGATTACGTTGCTCCAGAGATGGATCCGCGCATGCGCCAAGAGCTCAATGAGTTTGTGGCAATGCGCAAAAGCCAACTAGATTAAATCCACTATGGTCGCAACTCTCTATATCGATGGTGCTTGGAGACAAGCATCCGATGGCGGTGCCCACGATGTTAAAAGCCCGCACGATCAAAGCGTTGTCGCCACGGTTTCTCAGGCGACCGAGGCCGATGTACAGGATGCCATCGCCGCTGCGCGCGCATCATTTGATTCAGGCGTATTTACTTCGTGGAGCTTTAAAGCCAGAAGCGAACTCGTTGCAAAGATTGCAGATCTATTAGAGCGCGATGCCGATTTAATCGCACGTAAAGAGAGCGATGATACGGGTAAGCGATTTATTGAAGCACAATATGACGTAGCCGATGTAGTTTCAACTTTTAGACACTTCGCCGCCCTTGGCGCGAAAGAGCATGGCCGCAGTGTTGATGTTGGTATCGCTCATGTAACTAGTCGCATAGTTCACGAACCTTTAGGTGTTGCATCATTGATTGGCCCCTGGAACTATCCACTCTTGCAGATTGCATGGAAAGTAGCTCCAGCGCTAGTTGCAGGCTGTTCCTTCATTGTTAAGCCGAGTGAGTTAACTCCACAGAGCGCAATTGCACTTATGAGAGTTATTGAAGAGGCCGGTACACCAAAAGGTGTAGCTAATTTAATTTTGGGTCCCGGCTCCGTTGTCGGCACATCACTGATTAATGATCCCCGGGTTGATTTAGTCTCATTCACTGGGGGATTGAAAACGGGACAAACAATTATTCATGCCGCTGCAGAGACGGTTAAGAAGTTAGCCCTTGAACTAGGTGGGAAAAATCCACATATTATCTTTGCCGATGCCGATATTGATGCGGCTATTGATAACGCCGTGACTGCCGCCTTCTTGCATTCAGGTCAGGTCTGCTCGGCTGGAACACGTTTAATCGTTGAGCGATCGATTCACGACCGTGTTGTTAAAGAGATTGTTCGCCGCGCGGCGATGATTTCACTTGGTGGCCCAAATGATGACAAGGCCGAGACTGGCCCACTTATTAGCAATGCCCACCTCAATAACGTAAGCGCCTATGTTGAAAAAGGTATTGCAGAGGGTGCGACATTATTAGTTGGAGGAAGGCGAAGTGATAAGCCTGAGCACTTGGATGGCTGGTATTACTTACCTACAGTTTTAGATAACTGCAATACAAAGATGTTCTGTGTTCAAGAAGAGTCCTTTGGACCTGTCATGACGGTAGAAGTATTTGATACTGAGGCAGAGGCGATTGCCATTGGAAATGACACAAACTTTGGTCTATCCGGTGGTCTTTGGAGCAGTGATGCGCAAAAGGCTGCACGAGTAGCTAGTGCTCTTCGCCACGGCACCATCTGGGTCAACGACTTTGGACCTTATCGCCCAGCGGCGGAGTGGGGCGGTTACAAGCAGTCGGGGATTGGCCGTGACTTAGGCGAGCATGGCTTGGGTGAGTACCTTGAAATCAAACACATTTGGACCAACAATGCTCCTAGTCGTTCTGGTTGGTTCCAGGATCACGAGTAAAGGGGCTATTAGGTGAGCGTTGAAGAGCCAATGATTTCTGTAAAGAATCTATGGAAAGTATTTGGATCCGACGCTGAAAAGGTAATTGGCAGCCCACTTGCAGATCTAACACGCTCAGAGCTACGCGCTCAAACAGGTAACACAATCGCAGTGCGCGATGTCTCGTTTGATGTCGCACCTGGTGAAGTCTTTGTTGTCATGGGTTTATCTGGATCAGGAAAATCAACTCTTGTGCGCTGCATGACGCGCTTAATCGAACCGACCGCCGGCTCGCTCACCTTTGAGGGCGAAGATGTCTTAAGCGTTGATGCCGCACGATTGCGCGAGCTACGCAAAACCCGTTTTTCGATGGTCTTTCAACACTTTGGTCTATTGCCGCACCGTAAGGTCATCGACAACATCGCTTACTCGCTAGAAATCAATGGCATCAATAAAACTGAACGACATGCGCGTGCAAATGAAGTTATCGAACTCGTTGGTTTGCAGGGATATGCAAATGCCTACCCCGAGCAACTCTCGGGAGGAATGCAACAGCGCGTTGGTCTAGCTCGTGCGCTAGCTGTAGATCCGCAAGTTCTATTTCTAGATGAACCCTTTAGCGCATTAGATCCACTTATCCGTCGAGATATGCAGCAAGAGGTTATTCGACTGCATCACGAGCTCGGTAAAACTATGGTTTTTATTACTCATGACTTATCGGAAGCGGTAAAGGTAGGCGATCGTATTGCAATTATGCGAGATGGCGCAGTGGTGCAAATTGGCACACCTGAAGAGTTAGTTGCAAACCCAATCGATGATTACGTTGCTAATTTTGTACGTGACATTGCAAAATCCCATGTCTTATCCCTGAAGTATTTAGCTCGCCCGGCCGAACCCGGCGAAGACATTGATGGCCCTGAGCTGCCTTCGACAATGATTATTCGAGATGCAGCCCAGGTAATTTTGCAGACACACAAGCCTGTTCGAGTAAGCGAGAACGGTAAGGCTTTAGGCGTAGTCTCTAGCGAGGATGTTCTGCGGTTAATATCTGGTGTTGCATAAATGCTTCATCTGAAAAAATCACAGCTTTTAATCGGTGGTGGCCTCATCTGGATATTTCTATCCAGAGTTTTCCAAGGAGATCACACTTTAGAGTTAGCCACATCTGAGAATACTTCTTTCACAACATCAGTTGGTGAAGCAGCTGCATCGATTCGTGGAAATCGCACAAAGAGTGCCGCCTTTATATATTTCTTTAACCCAATCCGCGCCTCTATAAATGGCTTTGTAGAAATTATTCGCACCGTCATCTCCGTGCCACGAGGCAACTCCATCATCCCTCTTATCGGATGGTTTGGAGTCGCAGCAATTGTTGCCTTCACTGTTTATGCAACAAGTCGCTTGCGCACAGCCCTGCTCGCCACTGCGCTCTTGTTGGCATGTGGAGCCCTTGGAATGTGGCAGTTCACAATGGATACATTGGCGATGACTTTCGCGTCTGTTCTTTTATCTCTCCTTATCGGAATCCCAATGGGCATCTGGGCTGGATTATCTGATCGAGTTTTGAAACTGCTGACGCCATTTCTGGACTTGGCGCAGATTCTGCCGACCCTTGTCTATCTAGCACCCCTTGCCCTCTTCTTTCTCATTGGTACTGCATCGGCAACGATTGCAACAATGGTTTACAGCATTCCGCTTTCTATTCGAATAACCTCACATGCGATAAGGAACTTAAATCAATCCCCGATTGAGGCCTCGGTCTCGATGGGCTCTACGGCGCGGCAGACGCTTACAAAAGTTCAATTGCCAATGGCTAAACAGATGATTGTCTTGGGTATTAATCAAACGGTAATGGCCGCACTCTCCTTTGTTGTTATAGCAGCACTCATTGGTGCTCCGGGTCTTGGAAAGCCAGTTGTCGAGGCGCTCATTATTCGAAATGTAGGTCAGGGATTTGTGGCCGGCTTTGCAGTTGTTTTTGTCGCGATTCTGCTCGATCGCAGCACAAGTGCGGCGGCAAAGGCCCAAGAGGGATTTATTCCACCTACACCGCAGCAGATACGCATGGGTCGAATTAAAGTTGGGATAGCGGGATTAGCAACTATTGCATCTATCTTCGCCTCACGTACAGTTTTAGCACTTGCAGTGTGGCCGACATCTATCAATATTTCACAACAAGTTGAGGATCTTACAAACAGCGCAACTAAATGGATCACAACTAATCTCTATATTTTCACAGTTGGTTTCAAGGATTTCATATCTAACTGGGTTCTAAATCCCTTAGAAACACTCTTGGCATTTTCACCCTGGTATGTAACGTTGGCGGCAATAGTCTTGCTAGCCCTTATTATTGGCGGAGTTCGTGTTGCCATACTTGCCACATCATTACTCGGTTTTATCGTCCTTTCAGGGCTTTGGCATGAAGCGATGATTACGTTAACGCAGACGATTGTGGCAACGTTGCTGACAATGACAATCGGCATTCTTCTCGGAATCTTAGTTGGCCGAAGTGAACGGGCCGAAAAAATCTTGCGCCCATTCTTAGATGCGGGTCAGACACTTCCTGCATTCGTATATTTGATTCCAATGCTTGGGCTCTTTGGGCCTACACGATTTACCGCTATTGCTACCGGCATCGTGTACTCCATTCCAGTTGTAGTGAAGATTGTTGGTGAGGGAATTCGTGCAGTTCCTGCATCAATGATTGAAGCGGCAACTGCGGCAGGCTCTACGGTGCGTCAAATAATTACCAAAGTACAGCTACCGGCAGCTAAGAAATCGATTTTGCTCGCAGCAAATCAAGGGATGATATTTGTTTTAGCTGTAGTAGTAATCGGCGGTTTTGTGGGATCTGGCGGACTTGGATATTTAGTTATCTTGGGTGGATCAAAACCTGAGATGCAGGGAAAGGGCTTAGTAGCAGGTCTAGTTATCCTCTTATTGGGCGTAACAATTGACCGAATTGCGCAAGCTAGTGCACGTCGGGTTTAAAAAAAAGCTAAAACACCCCACTAAACCCCTTACTTAATACTCATACCTCTATTACGCTCGCCATAATCGCTTCAACAAATAGGAGGATATAGATGAAATTTAGCCTTGGACGTCGCTCAGCGGCGGCATCGCTTATAGTTGCAGGAGCACTGGTTCTTGCAGGCTGTAGCTCGAGTGTAAATGACAGTGCAGATGGTGGCGGTGATTGCGGATCATGGGCAATTGCAATGCATGCCTGGAATGGATACACAGCTTCAGCTCAGGTAGTAGCAGAAGTTGCTAAGGCAAATGGCTGCACAATTACTCAGACAACTTTGGAAGAGGCCGGCGTTACTTATGACGCAATGGAGGCTGGTTCAATCGATCTTATTATTGAAGATTGGGGCGGCGGACGTTGGCAAGAGTGGGTTGATCGCGGAGCAGTCGTTGAAGTTGGCGAAAATGGCAACGTAGGTCTAATTGGAATGTACGTAGCTCCATGGATGGCCGCTAAGTATCCAGATATTTTGGATTCAGCTAACTTGAACAAGTATGCAGATATGTTTAAGACTGCAGATTCAGGTGGCAAGGGCGCTTGGTATGAAGGCCCTCCAGGATATACAACTATCGGCGAGAAGATGATTTCTGCCAATAAGCTAAATTACAAGGCGATTGCAACTGGTTCAGAGGCAGCCCTTGTTGATGTTCTTACAAAGGCTGAGGCAAACAAGACTGCAGCCCTTGCTTACTTCTACACACCAGGAACTCTCTTCATCAAGATTCCTGGCTTAGAACAAGCACGAGTGAAGTTCCCTGCTAATGACTGGTCTGATGCTGCAACAGCAAGCGGGCTAACAGATTATCCAGAGACTGCACTTAAGAAGCTTGCAACTAAGAAGCTCATGGACTCTGGCTCAATATTTGCAACTATCGTTACAAACTTTAGTTGGACAAATGCTGATCAGAACTCAGTAGCCGCCGATATTGAAGGCGGAATGGAGGCAGCAGCAGCTGCTCAAAAGTGGATCGATGCTAACCCAGACAAGGTAAACGCTTGGCTCGGTAAGTAATCCAAAAAATAAGTAATGGCAGCGCCCGTACTAGGTGAGAAATCACTTAGTGCGGGCGCTGTTTTATTAGTAGAGTGCACTACATGAGCGCGCAGTATGACTACATCATCGTCGGGGGTGGATCGGCCGGCAGTGCATTGGCCAATCGATTGAGCGAGGATCCTTCGCATAGAGTCTTAGTTCTTGAGGCCGGGCGCCGAGATTATAAATGGGATGTTTTTATTCATATGCCTGCCGCATTAGCATTTCCGATTGGCAATAAGTATTACGACTGGATGTATGAGTCCGAGCCTGAACCACATATGAATAATCGCCGCATTTACCACGCCCGCGGAAAAGTATTA
>JBILUX010000150.1:0-3368 GCA_044370765.1 Candidatus Planktophila sp.
ACTCGACCCGCAGAACTCAACTTGATCGCGGGTAGAAATCCCTGTGTTAGTAGCATTGTTGTATCAACATTTCTTGCAAATGCTTTATGCCAACCATCAAGTGTGTAATCTTCAATTCCGCCATCTTCACCATCTGAATAGTTAGAAACACAGGCCATACCCGCGTTGTTAACAAGGACATCTAGAGTTGAGAATTTGCTCAAGAAATCCGCCACTACTTTTTCTACCGCTTGTGACGTAGATAAATCTGCAATGATTCCGAAGGCTTCGATATTCAAAGCCTCTAACTCCTTCACGCGATCGAAAATTCGATCTGTAGTTGACGTGATTCCAACCTTGTATCCCAAAGCACCAAAGGCTTTTGCGGCTGCGAAACCAATCCCGGTCGGGCTTCCTGCTCCACTAATAAATACAGTTCTACCGCTCTTTATAGTCATATTCACCCTTAAAACTTGTAATTCATGAGGTAGTCAACCTAACCCATTAACGAGGCGGCTAGATTTTGGCAGGCTATGAAAAGAAGGTAAGATGCGCAGGCTGTACAAAACTAAATAGGCGCGAGTAGCTCAACGGATAGAGCATCTGACTACGGATCAGAAGGTTGGGGGTTCGAATCCCTTCTCGCGCACTGTTCGACCTCTCTTGCCTTTCACTCGAGGGGTCGAACTTCTTTTTAGGACTTCAGACTAAGCACGTAAAGCTTGGGCAAAGGCACGGAAATCTTCAACGAGAAGATCTACTTCCTTTTGACCGTGAGCTAAGGAAATCAACCACTGCTCATCTAAGCCGGGAGGCGTAATGATGCCGCGGTTAAGCGAGAAGAGCCACGATAGCTCGGCAATTGCGAAATCTGTGGCTTTGTAGTCACGATAATTACGAAGCGGTGAAGTTGACCAGGTAATACATCCCTTAACACCAAATCCAACAGTGTGTGCCGGTAGTTGGTACTCATCGATGATTTCATTGATGCGATCTAGAGCTTGCTGATTAAATGCCTCGGCAACTGCGAGAGTCTCTTTAGTACAGATTTTATCTACGGCGCGAATACCTGCCATTGCAAGTGGGTTGCCGTTGAATGTACCAAAGTGAGCCATCTTGCCGTTAGTGACAAAATCCATGTACTTCTTCTTGCCACCGAAAGCGGCCAAAGTAAGTCCGCCACCAATAGATTTTGCAAGAGTAATGAGATCTGGAATCACACCTAAACGCTGTGCAGCCCCTTGATGTCCAGCGGTTAAGCCAGTTTTAACTTCATCAAAAATTAGAACGACGTTGTACTCATCGCAGAGTTCGCGCACACGCTCTAGATAACCCGCATCTGGCAAAACAATGCCAAGGTTTTCCATGACAGGTTCGACAATGAAGCAGGCGATCTTTGAAGCGTTCTTTTCAAAGATTCGCTCGAGTGCGTCGGCATCGTTATAGGAAACAACATAGATGTCGCCAGGAACAATGCCGGCGGGAACATGAGCGATTGGATCGCTAGCATCACCAATCTCATTAACCGGTGGCTTGGCTGAAACAACAAATGGGTCATAGCTACCGTGGTAGCCACCTTCGACCTTAACGATTCCATCTTTGCCAGTTGCTGCGCGCGCAGTGCGAACGGCATACATGGTCGACTCAGTTCCGCTATTGGTGAAGCGAACTTGGTCGATCACGAAGCGACGACAGATCCGCTCAGCGGCATCGGTAGAAATAGGTGAAGGAGTTACGAAGAGCATGCCCGTTTCAAGGGAGCTCTTGACCTCTTCGACGACGGTTGGGTTCAGGTGACCTGCGAGCATGGCGCCGAAGCCCATTGAGAGATCTAGGAGCTCGCGCCCATCGACATCGGTCATCCAGGCGCCTTTAGCGCTCACGATTGAGATCGGATATGGGTCCCAGTGCTGAAAGCTAGATGTAACACCCAGAGGCAATGATTTGAATGAGCGCTTACTCTCTTCGGCACTCTTGCCAGTCTGCTTTGTAAATAACTCCCATTCGGATTTCAGGAGGGCAGCGACTCTTTCGGGTGGGATTTCTACTGATGTTGCAGGGACGAATCTAAAAGTTTCCTTGTGATTAATTTGTGTAATCATTGTAAAGCTTGTACGGCAAAGGTTTCAGCGTTTGAAACTCGTTTGAGAAGTACTCTCCCGGTTCGTTTTTAGTTCCTTGTGAACTATGGGGATAAGTATCTCATGCCGTTTTTTAAATGCAACCCCCGAAAACTCCCGCGTGTTTACAAGGAATTTGACTTTTCTATTTCATAAAAAGTGCATTTAAACGCTTTGTTGTGAAGAAAAGTCCAATAACTATCATAAATACGAAATAAAGTGCATGGCCAGCCAATGCAA
Source organism: Candidatus Planktophila sp. (assembly GCA_044370765.1). Taxonomy (GTDB): domain Bacteria; phylum Actinomycetota; class Actinomycetes; order Nanopelagicales; family Nanopelagicaceae; genus Planktophila. Next base: position 2,340 of record JBILUX010000150.1, read on the forward strand.
GGTTTATATGTCCCAGGCACAGACCACGTACTAAATTAATCGCATGTGTTAGTGGAAGCAGGTTTACTGTGAACTGCAGCCACTGAGGGAAAACACTAACCGGATAAAAGGAGCCAGAAAAAAGAAACATAGGCAAAAGGAATATATTTACTACTTCTAACTGCTGAAATGATTTCATGTATGAGGTAATTGCCATACCGCAGGAGGCAAAACCAAAAGCGATTAAAACTGCCGCCGGAATTGCAAGCAATCCCCAGATACTTGGAATTAACCCAAGAGGTACAACCACGGCCATAAATGTACATGCATAGCTAAAACCACGAAGAAGCGCCCAACCAATTTCACCAAGAGCGACGTCCAGCGGCCCGAGAGAGGTTGCAAGCATGCCGTGATAGATACGATCGTGATTGAGCTTAAAGAAAACATTCATTGTAGAGTCATAAATTGCGCCATTCATGGCACTCGTTGCCAAGAGCGCAGGGGCAATGAATACAGCGTATTTAATGCTCTCACCACCAACTGTGATGGATGGCAACAGCTTTCCAATGCCATAACCAAATGAGAGTAAATAGAGAACTGGTTCAAGAAATCCAGATAGAACAATCATCCATGTTGAAGAGCGAAAGGCAATGAATCCGCGTTCTAGTAATTGAGGAACTCGACCCGAGTAGTATCGCTCGCCCATTTTGCCAACTCGTGCTTCGGCGATTGCAACGGCCAGTGGAATAAACATCTATTTAGTCAATCGCCTAGTGAAAATACGGGCAGATAGATAGAGACCACTAACGAGCATCGATAGAAGCACCAGGAAGTGGACCCACATCATCGTTGCTGAAATGACATGCCCATATGTTAAGGCGCGTCCGAGTTCGGTTGCGTGCCACAAGGGTGAGATCCAACCAATCCACTGCAAGAAGAAGGGCATCGAGGAGAGAGGAAAGAAGGTTCCAGAGAAGAGAAAGAGCGGCATCATGATAAAACGGCCGAGAACTACAAAGAATATGTTTTCATTTTCAAGTTTGGCCGCCA
>JBILUX010000151.1:0-3366 GCA_044370765.1 Candidatus Planktophila sp.
AGTGAATAGAGCGTTGCAATGCGCCGCGCAACCGTGTCACTACGAGGGCTCAAGCGCTCATGCGGCAACGTCTCCCACGCTGGAAACTCCATAACGTTGCTATGTAGTTCGCGAAGTTCATTGACTAAATCCTCTGAGCTCCTGCTGGAGCTGGTGATTACTAGAATTGGTGATTCATCGGCCTTGGCGGCAAGTAAAAAGGGGTACATGGCCGAAGGTGCCACGATGTGAGATGCACTGGCAGTTGAAGGCAGCGAATTAATTAATCCACGCATCATGCACCTCCCCGAGAAACGACCTAAGGCCCCTTTCCCAAATGGGAGGGGGCTAATGAACTCATTCTAATTTGTCGCCAACGCTCTCGGCGAACTGAGAGGATAGCCCCATGAGCATGGATGGCCTCGGTGGCGCAGTTGCGGCAGATGATGCCGCGCTGCGTAGCGATGTACGCAAGCTCGGAGATTTGCTTGGCCAGACTTTGGTACGCCAGGAAGGGCCCGAACTTCTAGCCCTCGTTGAAAAGGTTCGAATGGCGGTGCGCGAAGGCGATGGTGTGGAGCTTCTTGCATCGCTCTCTGTCGAAGATTCAGTTCAGTTAGTACGAGCCTTTAGTACGTATTTCAATTTGGCCAATATTGCAGAGCAAGTACACCGCGCACGAGTTCTAGCCGATGCACGGGCAGAGGGCGGATCATGGCTGACGCGAGCAGTCGACAAGATTGAAGCGGCGTTAAAAGCTCAGACTCCCGGACATGAACTATCAAGTGCTGAGATTTCGCAGTGGGTAAATGAAATGTCAGTGCGCCCTGTATTTACTGCACATCCAACAGAGGCTGCACGGCGTTCGGTATTGAGCAAAATGGGAGGGATTGCAGATTTACTTGAGGATTCGCGTAACCCTTCACAGGCAGAGCGTCTTGCCGAAATAATCGACCTACTGTGGCAGACAGATGAACTTCGAGTTGGACAGCCAGAGCCTCTTGATGAAGCTATGAACGCTCTCTATTACCTCGATGATTTATTTCGCCAGACTGTCCCAGAGGTTCTCAATGACTTTGCGCGCGAGATGAAGCGCATCGATGTTGTTGTGCCGGTTACCGCCCGTCCATTAACTTTTGGAAGTTGGATCGGTGGAGATCGAGACGGTAACCCAAATGTGAATGCCCAAGTCACCACCGATGCAATGGTGCTCCAAGTCGGTCATGCGATTCGAACAACTATTGCCGCGATGGATGCACTACGCCAGATGCTCTCAATTTCTAGTCGAATCATCGGAGCAACCCCCGAGCTGACCGCCTCTGTAGAAAGTGATTTAAAGTACATTACCGAGTTTGAACCACGCTTTCTTCGTCTCAACGCACAAGAGCCATATCGTTTAAAGGCGACTGCAATCGTGCATCGCCTAGCGCTCACTCGTGATCGCCATGCAAAGGGTGCCCCACATGTTGAGCACCGTGACTACGCCGAAACCTCTGAACTAATAAGAGATTTAATGCTTATGCGCGACTCACTCTTTGCCCACAAAGGCGAGCTCATTGCTACTGGCCTACTAGAGCGCACGATTCGAACGGTCGCTGCCTTTGGCATTACCCATGCAACGATGGATATTCGCGAGCATTCAGATGCTCACCATAATCTTCTGATGCAGGCAACAAACATTTCCGGTTATATTGAAAAATCGCATGAGGAAAAGTTTGAAATTCTGGCTGCATTCTTGGCCGCTGATACAAATCTGGATGTGACTAGTTTGGATAGCCCGGCGCAAAAAACGTTCGATACTTTTTTTGCCATATCTGATCTGATAGATCGCTTTGGCTCCGAAGCGATTGAAACCTATATCGTTTCAATGACTAAGGGGGCAGATGATTTAATCGCCGCCGTTGTCATCGCCCAGCAAGCCGGGCTTGTTAATCTTAAAAATAAGAAGGCACGAATTGGATTTGCACCACTGCTTGAAACCGTTGCCGAACTCCGTGCTGCAGGTGAAATCCTTGAAAAACTATTGAGTAATCCCGCTTATCGTTTACTTGTTTCACTGCGTGGAGATGTCCAAGAAGTGATGCTGGGATATTCAGACTCTAATAAAGATGCAGGAATTGCAACTAGCCAATGGGAAATCCACCGTGCCCAGCGCAGTCTTCGAGATGTAGCGATGCGACATGGCGTTAAGTTGCGCCTGTTTCACGGTCGTGGTGGATCCGTTGGTCGTGGTGGCGGTCCAACATATGAGGCCTTGGTTGCACTTCCATGGGGCTCAGTAGATGGGCAGATTAAAATGACCGAGCAGGGCGAAGTTATTAGCGATAAGTATTCGCTGGCATCCCTTGCTCGTGAAAACATTGAGCTAACGCTTGCCGCCTCCCTTGAGGCAACTGTTCTCAATCGCGCTCCTCGCCAATCACCAGATGATTTAGCGAGTTGGAATGATTGCATGCAGTTAGTCAGCGATAGTTCTTTTGCGACCTATCGCGCATTAATCGACCACCCAGATTTGCCGGCATATTTTTATGCATCAACGCCAGTTGAGCAGTTAGGCAATCTCTTCTTGGGTTCACGCCCATCGCGCCGCCCAGATGCACATGGCGGGCTAGATGCATTACGTGCGATTCCCTGGGTATTTGGCTGGACCCAGTCTCGCCAAATCGTTCCAGGGTGGTTCGGAGTTGGATCTGGCCTCAAAGCTGCACGCGAGGCTGGAAAATCCGATGTCCTTGCCACAATGCTTCATGAGTGGCATTTTTTCAACACCTTTATTAGCAACGTTGAAATGACTTTAGCTAAAACAGATTTAGCTCTTGCCCGTCGCTATGTAGATGCACTCGTTCCCGAAGAGCTCCAACACTTCTTAAAGACAATCCAGATTGAGTTCGATTTAACTGTGGCGGAGATATTGCTCTTAACCAAGAAGAGCTCGTTATTGGGAGACCAAGCGGTTTTGGCGCGAACTTTGCAGGTTAGAGATGCTTATCTATCGCCTATCCACTTACTGCAGATTAACCTGCTTAAGCGTGTTCGCGATGCTGGCGGTTCGGCCGATCCAATTGTGCAGCGCGCATTACTGCTAACGATTAACGGGGTCGCCGCAGGTCTTCGAAATACTGGTTAGAAGTTAGCTGTTAAAAGCGGTCTGAGTGCGCTCAAGACCTTGCGTAATTAAGGACTCAACAACATCTGCACCGCGGACAATAAACTCTGCCAAATCCTTTTGTTCAATCTTTGAAAAGGCTTTGAGAACAAAGTCTGCTGGGTCTTGTTGACCCATAGGTCTCCCTATTCCAAGACGCACTCGGTAGTAGTCGGGAGTTCCAAAGGCTGAAGTCATTGATTTAAGTCCATTATGGCCATTGTCGCCGCCGCCCATTTTGC
>JBILUX010000152.1:0-3359 GCA_044370765.1 Candidatus Planktophila sp.
GGGAGGCCTTCAATGATCGTTACTTCGGCACCGAATGATTTCCAGACAGATGCGAATTCGCAGCCAATTACGCCGCCACCCAAAACGATTACACTCTTTGGAACATAATCTAATTTTGTCCCATGATCTGAAGTAATGATTTGCTTGCCATCTATTTCAAGTCCGGGCAGCGTCTTGGCATATGAACCTGTAGCAAGAACGACATTCTTTCCCGTGTATCGCTCACCATTTACTTCAACGGTATTTTTCGAAACAAGTTTTCCATGACCCTCGACATATGTGATGGCACGTGATTTAACGAGACCCTGAAGACCTTTGTGCAGACGGGAGACAACGCCATCCTTGTAGCTGTTTACGCCAGCTATATCGATTCCTTCAAAAGTTGATTTAACTCCGAAGCGCGCGCCTTCGCGGGCGCCATCTGCTATTTCAGCTGAGTGAAGGAGTGCCTTGGTCGGGATACATCCCTTATGCAGGCATGTGCCGCCAAGCTTTTCCGCCTCGATGAGGACGACGCTCTTTCCAAGTTGTGCGCTACGCAGGGCGCAGGCATAACCGCCGCTTCCTCCACCGATGATTACTAGGTCAAACTCAGGCACGTGTATTGCTCCATTCGCGCATTGATTAAAATCTGCAGGGCTCTATCTTGCCGTACCAAGGTGCAAAGTACCCAATGGGGGTTTTTAAGCGTCTTCGGCCAAGGTCACGAGTGATCGAAGGGCGATTCCTGTGCCACCAACCGGGGTATATCCATGGGCCTTGGCAGTGTTAAAGGCAGGACCTGCTATATCTAAGTGCAGCCACGGCAGCTCTGGATTTACAAACTCCTTCAAGAAGAGGCCGGCTACCAACATGCCCCCACTTTTATCTCCAATATTTGCCATATCTGCAACGGGTGAATCCAGGGATGCTCGAAGCTCAACAGGAAGTGGCATTGGCCAGAACTGCTCACCACTTTTATTGGCAGCTGCTAAAAATGCAGCTGAGAAATCTTCGTTGTTAGTCATTACTGCACTTGTGCGAGTGCCAAGTGCAACGACTTGAGCTCCAGTTAATGTGGCGACATCGATGATGCCATCGAGTTTATTTTTACTCGCCTGGGCTTTGACTAATGCATCTGCGAGAACGAGTCTTCCCTCAGCATCGGGATTGAGAACCTCAATAGTCTTTCCACCAAATATTGTGATGATGTCACTTGGGCGCGTTGCGCTATCACTCGGCATATTTTCAGCCAATGGCGCCCATGTCTCAATCGCAATCGGAAGTTTTAACGCAGCGATCGCAAGGGTAGCTGCGCACACTGCCGCTGCGCCGCTCATATCTGATTTCATAGCCTCCATGCCCAGCGCAGGTTTTAGCGCCAAGCCGCCAGTATCAAAGGTGATGCCCTTGCCGACAAAGGCAAAACGCTTTTTGACGGCACCCTTTGGCGTGTAAGAAATATGAAGAAGACGTGGGGGATTGGCAGAGCCCTGACCGACTCCGATAATTCCTCCAAAGCCTTGAGCCTTCAACTCCTTCTCATCCAGAATGCTCATGCGCAGACCGGCTTTTAAGCCTCCGGCAGTTTTAAAGGCCGCTGCTATTTTCTTTGTAAATGTGTCTGGAGTTAAATGACTTGGGGGAGTGTTGATGAGATCTCGAACTAAAAATGTGTAGTCGGCAATAATTCTTGCTCGTTCTATCGCATCACTTGCCTCAGCTTTACCTGCAGACTTGCTATAAATAGTAATTGTTTTCAAAGGCTCTTTATGATCGGCCTTTGATGAACCACGAAACTCGTTAAAGAGATAAGAGCCAAGGGCTGCGCCCTCTGCAACAGCTGCTACCGACTCTATTGAGTTAGTAGAAAGAGCAAAGGTCGCGGCATTTGTTCCAGCAAGTGCACGAGAGGCAGCACCTGCTGCGCGGCGAAGAACCTCAGGTGAATAGCTATTTGATTTCTTACCAAGTCCCGTAAAGACCATCATGCGAATAGTCGTTCCAGGGGTTTTAATAACCTCATCGGCCGCCCCAGTTGCACCCATTTCCATCAATGAGGCGAGAATCGCCTTGGTATCGACTGCTAAGTCGCCCGACTCGATCGCGATGCCGCCTGCAGAATTTGTCGAGGCCAAGCCTAAAACGAGAACTTCATCTTTTAGTACGCCGCTGGAGATCTTAAGAGTGCTCATGGGTATCAGCGTAATAGATGTATTGGTAGATTCACACTATGAAAACCTCCCCGCTCAATGACAAGCACATCGCCCTCAATGCAAAGATGGCCGACTTTGGCGGATGGTTGATGCCTATCGAGTACCCAGGCGGCGGTGTCTTGGCCGAACATACTGCCGTGCGCGAGCGGGTCGGAATCTTCGATGTCTCTCACCTAGGTAAGGCCTCTGTCATCGGAGTTGGCGCCCTTGATTTTCTCAACAGTATTTTTACCAATGATCTCAACCGCATCGAGGATGGATCAGCTCAATACACATTGCTCTGCACACCTGAGGGTGTAGTCATCGATGATTTGATCGCCTATCGAAACTCAGCAGATGACGTCTTCTTAGTTCCAAATGCATCTAATACCAGCGATGTTGTAGCGGTTTTGCAAGAGAAAGCGCCAGCGGGGATCACGGTCACGAATCTGCACAATGAGTTTGCAGTTCTCGCCGTTCAAGGCCCACTAGCACCGCAGGTGATGCAATCACTTGGCATTAATACTGAGATCGATTACATGGCCTTTTCACATGTAACTATTGGCGGCGCCGAAGTAATCCTCTGCCGAACTGGCTACACAGGAGAGCTTGGATATGAACTCTTGCCAAAGCTCGCCGATGCCTCACGTGTATGGGATGCACTCGTTGCCGCAATTGAGCCACTGGGTGGTTTGGTATGTGGACTTGGCGCACGAGATACATTGCGAACAGAGATGGGCTATCCATTACATGGACATGAGCTCTCACTGACAATTACTCCAGTTCAAGCAAGTGCTTCATGGGCAATTGGTTGGGAAAAGGCCGGCTTTATCGGAAGTGATGTTTTACGCGCCGAAAAAGCCAATAAGCCAGCGCTTCGAAGCGTCGCACTCAAATCCCTAGACCGAGGAATTCCACGTGCTCACATGCAGGTAAAGGATGCAGCGGGTGATGTATTGGGCGAAGTCACAAGCGGAACTTTTTCACCAACGTTAAAAGTAGGTATCGCACTTGCTCTTCTTAAATCAGGTGTCAAAGTGGGGGATCAATTAACCATTGATGTTCGTGGGCGAGAGTCTAAAGTTGAAGTTGTTAAATTACCTTTCGTACCTTCCCACGTTCGCTAAATTCAATTGGCGTTAAGAATGCCGCCCGAACATAGGCCCGCCGAAGTGCATGTAACAC
>JBILUX010000153.1:0-3351 GCA_044370765.1 Candidatus Planktophila sp.
TTAGTCATCGCAATAAGTGAGCTTTCAACCATCGGCGTAGTTGCTGCATGGTCGAGATAGATCGATGGCATGGGCTAATCCTAGGACTTACGTGCGTTAACGCCCTCCGTGGCCTTTGGTAGCACGGTAAAGAGATCGCCAATAACCCCAAAATCAGCTATTTCGAAAATCGGTGCCTCTGGATCTTTGTTAATAACGACGATGGCTTTACTTGTCTGCATTCCTGCACGATGTTGAATCGCACCAGAGATTCCGCAGGCGACATATAGCTGCGGACTTACTGTCTTTCCAGTTTGGCCAACTTGATGTGAGTGCGGATACCAACCCGCATCCGTTGCCGCACGCGATGCACCAACTGCTGCTCCGAGCGAATCGGCAAATGCTTCAACTACTGAGAAATCTCCATTAGTGCCGCGCCCGCCTGAGACAACAATGTCGGCTTCGGTGAGCTCTGGACGTCCACCCTGTTGTGGTGCTTGCGATGAAATAAGAGTTGTCTTCTTAGAACCTACAGAGACCTCAAGATTAAGATTTTCGATTGATGGAGTTATGGCCACTAAATCAGCTGTAACTGCGTTAGGACGAAGGGTAATGATCGGTGTTCCATGAGAAACTCTAGAGTGCACAGTTGTTGAGCCACCGAAGACTAACTGTGTCACTGTTAAATCAGCGCCAACATCGACTGCATCGGTGATGATTCCAGAATCAGATTTCACGGCTACTCTGCCTGCAACCTCTTTACCAAAGGCGTGAGATGCGATTAATACTGCGGCAGGGCTCTTTAAGGCAATAACTTGATTGAGGGCATCGGCAACGGCGCTAACACCATGTAATTCGAAATCATCTGACTCTATAACCAATAGATTTTTGATTGGACCTTGAACAAGGCTCGCGGCATAGCTGGCACCTTGACCGGTTGGTGCAAGAATAACGGCGGTTACTTCCCCAATTCTTGCCGCCACAGTTGCTAGTTCGGAAGTTGTCTTTGTATTATTTCCACCGATAAAATCGGCCAGAATTAAAATCGTGCTCATATCAACTTCTTTTCAACTAAATATGAAACTAATTGATCTGCAGCGGTTCCATCATCTGTAACGGTAACACCCGCGGCACGCGGTGGGCGCAGAGATGCATCGATAACAACCGACCATGCATTCTCAACAGTGATTTCAAGTGCAACCAGATTCATATTTTCAACTGTCTTTTTCTTTGCAGCCATAATGCCCTTGAAAGATGGATAACGTGGCTCATTAATCTTTTCTACAACTGAGATGACTGCTGGAAACTCGCCAAAGATTTCATCGACGCCGGCTTCGGTGACGCGAGTGATTGATACTTTTTTCGCCTCTGGATCGACCGTAACGGCCGACGCAAATGTGAGTTGTGCCCACTCAAGGCGCTCGGCAATCATCGCCGGAACAACGCTCATCCGGGCATCTGTTGACTCGGTTCCGCAGATGACTATGTCGAAACCACCTTTGGAAATAGCTGTCGCGAGTACCTTTGATGTTGCGAGCGCATCGGCGCCGGCAAGTGCGGGGTCACTAATTAGAATCGCCCCATTTGCTCCCATTGAAAGTGCTTTGCGTATCGCCTCAGTGGCGCGCTCTGGACCCATTGAAATCACAGTGACTGTGTTAGGTCCGCCCTCTTCATTTCCGCCATGAGCTTCAGCAATTTTTAGCGCCTCTTCAATGGCATATTCATCGAGATCATTAAGGACGGCATCGACGTTAACGCGATCGAGATAGCCGTTGAGCATCTTCTTCTCAGCCCATGAATCTGGCACCTGCTTAATACACACGGCGATCTTCATGGGCGATATGTTACTGATGAGTAACACGAAAGGGCAAAAAAGGCGCGCATGTAGGGCAGAATTGCCAGGTGCTACCTGCAGATCCCAGAACCCTTGGCGCCACCGTCACAGATGGTGGAACTAACTTCGCCATTTGGTCCAATGCCGCCGATGCAGTTGAACTATGCCTCTTTAATGAGGTCAATGGAGCTTTAGTTGAGACCCGTTTTGCAATGTCACATCGAAATGGGCCAATTTGGCATGGATATTTGGCAGGGGTCAGACCGGGTCAGCGCTATGGATATCGGGTCTATGGTCCGTGGTCTCCCGAACATGGCGTTCGCTTCAATGATGCCAAACTGTTAATCGATCCATATACACATGTATTAGATGGCGATTTGTCCTACGTACCTGAGATTTACGGCCATGTAGCAATCGATGGAGCTGGTGCCGGCGATCTCTCCTTGCGCGATGATCGTGACAGCGCCGGCTTTACTCCTTACTCAGTTGTAAGCGATCACAGAGTGCGCGATGTGCAGCGTCCACTTACCCCATGGGCAAAGACTGTTATCTATGAGGCACATGTCCAAGGATTGACAGCAAAGAATCTAGCCATCGCCGAAAATGAACGCGGCACGTACAAGGCACTAGGCCATCCGAGCACCATCGCCCATTTGAAATCACTGGGCGTTACGGCTTTAGAGCTTTTACCGATCGCAGCATCGCTTACAGAGCCCGCGATATTTGCACGAGGAAGGCGAAACTATTGGGGTTATAACTCAATCGCCTTTAGCGCACCTCATTCGGCTTATGCATCAAGCACCGATCCAATTTCTGAGCTGCAGTGGGCGGTAGATCAATTACACGATGCGGGTATCGAAGTGATTCTAGATGTTGTCTATAACCATACTGCCGAAGGCGGAATTGGTGGACCAACCTTGTCATATAAAGGTATCGATAATAAGGCCTACTACCGCCACGATGGCCGTGGTAACTATGTCGATGTAACTGGATGCGGAAATACATTTGCAGCAAGTAATCCTCACTCAGTGCGCCACATAGTTGATTCGCTGCGATGGTGGATCGAAGTTATCGGTGTTGATGGCTTTCGATTTGATTTGACTACTGCGCTATATACGAGCGATAGCGCCTTTAACTCATCACTCATGTCGGCAATCGAATCTGATTCAGTGCTGCGTAATTTTAAAATGATTGCAGAGCCTTGGGATGTCACTCGCTACTCACTTGGTGATTTCCCACATCCTTGGCGGGAATGGAACGACGTCTATCGGGATTCAGCACGCCAGTTTTGGCTCGGTGATCTTGAGCGCGGCTTTGGCGAAGGTGTATCCGATATTGCCAACAGCATAAGCGGCTCGAGTTCGATTTTTTACTACCGTGGCCCAACTTCCTCTATTAATTTCCTTGCCGCCCATGATGGTTTTACTTTGCATGACATGGTGACTTACAGTGAAAAAAATAATGAGGCGAACAGTGAAAATAATGCCGATGGAAGTGATTCCAATAGATCTTGGAACGTAGGAGTAGAAGGTGAA
>JBILUX010000154.1:0-3335 GCA_044370765.1 Candidatus Planktophila sp.
TGCTCCTGTAGCACCTGTTGCTCCGGTAGCACCTGACATGCCAGCACCGCCTGAATTTCCGGTAGCACCTGCTAAACCTGCGGCACCAGTTGCACCAATTGCTCCCACTGCTCCGGTTGCCCCAGTTAATCCAATTGCACCTGTCGCACCCTTTGCTCCGACTGCGCCATCAGGACCAGTAGCACCTTGCTCTCCTCGATCACCCTTTACTCCATTTGCACCTGCACTTGGAACAACAATCTCTCTTGAGTCTTTTATTCGAAGCGATGTTGCAATTTTCCATGTTCCATTTGTTTTTGGACCGTAGAGATTTGCATTCTTTGTATCGATATAGAAATCGCCATCGATGCCAATTGTTTTAGCTGGAACCCCACTCCCGCTAAGGATTGTGTTGGGGGTTAACGTTGTTGCGCGTCCTGCTTTTTTAACTGTGACGGATGTTTTTCCTGCGGCTAAAGCACTTTGAGATGTTAACAAAGTGAGAATTAATGTGAGTGCGATGTAGCTTCGTCGACGATTCATGGGGAGCTTCCTCTGTCTCGATACTGAGAATGACCTGTGATTCAGTGTGAGGTAGGTAAAAGGGGGCTGAAATAAGGCTGGCCTCGCGCTCAATTGTTCAAATTCGTAGGGTTTCCCGACATTTTGAATGAGTGTGACGTTGATACTCACACGTTGGTCTAAGGATGAGTTACTAATATTTTCAGCATCAAGGAGTTGATTACGGGTAGTCGATGACGAAAGGTCACTGGCAAGTCCGCTAGAAGGAAGGATGACATGAAAATGTCTTCAAACAAAAAGATTGCAGCAGTTGTTCTAACAACGGTTGCACTATCAATTGGCACAGTTGGTGTTGCAGGCGCAGCACAATCTAAGTCAAAGTCAGTATCAGTTCGAACAACTACTACCAAGGCAACTGTTAATGCAATTGGTAACCCAATGGCAGGACAGATGATGGGTGGACAAGAGGCTGAGTTGAACACTGTTCTCGCAGCTCTTGTAACTAAGGGAACAATCACACAGGCGCAATCAACTGCGATTACTGCAGCTCTAACTGCAGCACGCGCAGCACATGATGCAAATCGTGTCGCTGGTCGAGCCACCAATGATGCACAGCGTGTAGCGCATGAGGCGCTTATCGCTTCAACCATTGGAATCGATGCAGCAACAATCAAGACACGTCTTGCAGCAGGTGAAACTCTTGGCGCAATTGCGGGTGCAAAGAAATCTGCACTGATCACTGTTCTAGTTGCTGAGGCAACAAAGAGCATTGATGCCGCAGTTACGGCAGGTAAGTTGACTGCAGCTCAAGCAACAACACTCAAGGCAGGTCTTACTGCACAAGTAACTGCTCAAGTTGATGCAGTTCGCGGTGCAATGGGTCCAGGCATGGGTAAGGGCAAGGGTGGTTCAATGGGTGGACGCGGTCCTGGGGACATGGATGGCAATCACAGCTTTGGAATGAAACCTTAAAGCTCGGAAATACAAACCCTCCTCCTAAGGGTGAAAACCCGCCACATGAGCAATCACGTGGCGGGTTTTCTTTATCTATTCATGGTTGATGGCAGGATGGGCATATGAGAATTCACATCGGTAGCGATCATGCAGGACTTGAACTCAAAGGCGCACTGGTTGAATATCTTCAATCAAAGAATCACACAGTCATTGACCATGGACCGCATGAATATGACGCACTAGATGACTATCCAGATTTTTGTATTCCTGCAGCGATTGCAACTGTGGCTGATCCGGGCTCGCTTGGAATCGTTTTAGGTGGCTCTGGAAATGGCGAGCAGATTGCAGCAAATAAAGTTAGGGGTGTTCGCGCAGCACTTGCATGGAGCGTTGAAACTGCGAAATTGGCCAAAGAACACAACAATGCAAATGTTGTTGGAATCGGCGGGCGCATGCATTCGATTGAAGATTGCAAAGCGATTATCGATGCCTTTATTCAAACGCCGTTTTCAGATGATGAGCGCCATATTCGACGCATTAACAAGATCAGTCTTTACGAAGATACAGCAGGTCTGTAACTCGGTGATCTTTGTCGATGCCTTGGCCTTCGAAGCGAGTCACCGGTCGCCAATCAGGTTTATCGATTACTCCCCCAATAAATTGCGTTGATGTGCTAAATACAATCTGCATTGCTTCTGCATAGGGAAACCAATCAGTGGCTAAGTGAAAGTAACCGCCGGGCTTTAACTTCGATGCGATCAGTTCCAAGAAAGCTGGAGTAACTATTCGGCGTTTATGATGTTTGGATTTTGGCCATGGATCTGGAAAATATAGATGAACCCCATCCAAACTTTCATTCTCAATCATGTATGGCAAAACAACGTGAACATCATCTTCTATAACTTTTATATTGGTTATCCCTTGTTCTTGAATATGTGAGAGTAATTTCCCTATTCCGGGAGGGTGAAGATCTACTGCTAAATAGGCATTGTGGGGTGATTGGGTGGCCATGATCGCCGTTGTCTCACCCATGCCAAAGCCAATCTCCATAATAACTTTTTGAGAGGTTGGAAATATCGCTCCAAGGTCTAGCTTCTTATTTTCAACTGGAATTCCATGAATCTCTTGCAGTAAACTTTTTGCAGCCCTCTGCGCTTCAGTAATGCGAGTACCTCGGATGCTGTAACTGCGAATCGAGGGGCGTTCCATGGCCCAAGAGTGTCATGGTTGGCGTGATACCTACAAAAGGGAGTTTTACCGTGTCAGGAACGAATATTTCGCGTAGCGAAGCGGCCGAACGTGCGGCCCACCTAAGAGTTGAGGGATATAACGTCACCCTCGATGTCACTGGCGGAGCTGAAACTTTCTACTCCAAGTCAGAGGTCTATTTCTCGTGCGATACCCCCGGCTATTCGACCTTTATCGATGCATGCGGGCGAAGCGTTATCTCTGCAACTCTTAATGGAACCGCTGTCGATACAAGTAATTTCGATGGCCAGTCAATTTTTTTAACCAATCTTGCCGCCGAGAATCATTTAGTAATTGAGATTGAGGGAATCTACTCAAAATCTGGTGAAGGCCTACAACGATCTGTCGATCCATCCGATGGCGAGATTTACTTATACTCACAAGGTGAGACGGCCTATATCCGCCACATGTTCCCGTGCTTTGATCAGCCATCACTGAAAGCAACCTTCACTTTTAACGTGACAACTCCTGGCCACTGGGAAGCGATTTCAAATAACCCTGTTGCATCGAAGGAGATAGTCGGCGAAAAAGCCATCTGGAAATTCTCGACGACTCCACGAATTCCAATGTATCTCGCGGTACTAATCGCCGGTCCTTACTCGCATGTTCATGATGTTTACAAAGGAGCCAAG
>JBILUX010000155.1:0-3334 GCA_044370765.1 Candidatus Planktophila sp.
TTGAAAGGCCTTCTCTAGAACTATTACGCGTTTAGCATGGGAAAGTGCTGCACGAACGGCCTCGGTAGGGAAGGGCCTAAAGGCGATGATGCCAAGTACGCCGATTGCGATATCGGCGGCGACCATTTCATCGACAACATCTTTAATTGTTCCAAGGACTGATCCAAGCGCGATGACAACAGTTTCTGCGCCATCGAGTTTGTAGCCGCGGATTAATCCACCAGAGCTGCGACCGAAAATCTCTTGAAATTCATGGGCGGCTTTAGGGATCACATCTAAAGCTAACTGTGTCTTCTTATGTGCCATGTATTTAACTTCAGTGAAAGCTTCAGGGCCAACCATCGCACCAATGGAAACGGGATTGCTTGGATCGAGTATCTGTCGTGGTTTAAATGGAGGCAGGAATTTATCGACCTGTTCTTGCTCGGGTATATCTACGCGCTCATAAGCGTGAGTCAAAATAAAGCCATCCATGCAGACCATTACGGGCAGAGATAACTCTTCGGCGATTTTAAAGGCTTGTACGTGCAGGTCGGCCGCCTCTTGATTAGTCTCGGCATAGATCTGAATCCAGCCTGAATCACGCTGAGACATTGAATCACTGTGATCGTTCCAGATATTTATTGGTGCACCGATTGCTCGATTAGCCACAGTCATAACGATGGGAAGGCCTAAACCAGATGCGTTATAAACAGCTTCAACCATGTAAAGCAGACCCTGGCTAGCAGTTGCCGTGTATGTGCGAGCACCTGTTGCACTTGATCCGATGGCAACCGACATTGCAGCGAACTCGGATTCAACATTAATAAACTCGCAGTTTTCTAGTGTGCCATTCTTAACGAGCTGACTTAATCCCTCGACGATATGGGTTTGAGGTGAGATTGGATATGCACAAATAACTTGTGGGCGACATGCTGCAACGGTATCGGCTACAGCCTTTGAACCTTCAACTTGTCTAAGCATGTGTTGGCACTATCGCTAAGACGTATTCGTAAGCGGCCGTCGCTGCTGCGCAGTTAGATGCAGCGATTTTCGGTTTAAACTTTTCGTTGATCGCATCGGTAACAGAGTGAAGTGAGATCACTTGGGTTAGTGCAGCAAAGGCGCCAAGCAACACGGCATTTGGTACTGGACGTCCTAAATGCTCCATCGCCATAGCGGTGGCGGGTACAGTAATAAAGCGGGGATGACCCTCTGCAATCTCTGCGATTCCTAGCTCTTCAAAACTTCGTGTGGAGTTAATAAGTGCATAACCATCGTGTTGTAATCCTGCAAAGACATCGACCTGTTTTAAGAGTGTGGAGTCTTGAATAATGAGTGCATCGGGAATCATAATCGGTTCGCGTACTCGAATCTCTGACTCTGAAATTCGACAAAAGGCAACAACTGGTGCGCCGGTGCGCTCTGATCCAAAACTTGGAAATGCTTGCGCGAATCGCTTTTCATCAAATGCCGATTGCGCCAATAACTCTGCGGCAGTTACTACTCCTTGACCACCCCGACCATGAATACGTACTTGAAACACTCTAGAGCTCTCCGTTCCATCTATAACTCGAAAACTACTCCTTCGAATTAGGGCGATGAATACATGTGGCGAGTGCTAGCGCCAATTTTCTACTTCGACCTCTAAAACCCTTTAATAACGCCTGTTTTGGAGGCAGTAATCTAAATCACTCTTCTTAATATAGAATCATCACAACTGGCTCTCGGGCCGATTTACAAAAGGAGCAGCGATGTCAGATGTAGCAAGCATTCTCAAAGATGCTGATACCAAGATGGGTAAAGCGGTAGAGGTTGCAAAAGATGATTTTGCATCTATTCGCACCGGTCGTGCTCATCCATCGCTCTTTAACAAAATCATGGTCGACTACTACGGCACGTATACCGCCCTCTCGCAGTTAGCATCGATTCAAGTTCCCGAGGCGCGCATGGCTACGATCGCCCCCTTTGATAAAGGTGCAATGGCCAATATCGAAAAAGCGATCCGCGACTCTGATTTAGGTGTAAATCCATCCAGCGATGGTGCACTGATTCGCATTAACTTTCCACAACTAACGGAGGAGCGACGCAAGGAGTACATCAAGCTCGTTAAGAACAAGGCCGAGGACTCCAAGATCTCAATGCGAAATATCCGTCGCGGCGCCAAAGAGGCGATTGAGAAGATGGAAAAAGATGGCGACGTTGGCAAAGATGACGTTTCTCGCGGTGAAAAAGAGTTGGAAAAAATTACATCTGGTCACGTAGCTCAGGTCGATGAAATGTTTAAGCACAAGGAGGCCGAACTCCTAGAAATCTAGGGGCTTTAACTCTATGTCTGATATTCATGCGATAAATGAGGCTATCAACAAGCGGGCTGGGCGAAAGCTTTTGCCCTCCATCGCCGTCTCATTATCTTTAATCGCGTTAATCTGGTTTGCCCTTGCCTACCAACGTGAAATCTTTGCTGTAGTAGTTGGCATTGCAGTTCTACTCGGGATTCGCGAAATCGTACGAGCATTTAGTGCCCGTGGAATTTATCTCTCCTTTAATGCATTAATCCTCGCCAGTATCGCCCTTTCCTACGCTGCATGGAATGGCGGAGTTGCCGGACTTGCTATTGCCACGGCAATTGCTATTCCAGTTCTTTTGATTCAACTTTTAACTAAGGGTCCTGAAGGTTTTGTCGCAAGCGCCACGGCCACAACGTTCTCACTTTTGTATCTGCCATTCTTAGGTGGGTTTCTCATTCTGCTCGCCCGTCCTAGTACTGGCTTTGAACGTGTAATGACCTTCGTTGTTCTGGTTTCCTGTAATGACACATTTGGCTACATCGTTGGTGTCTTAATTGGCAAACACCCATTGGCACCAAAAATCTCTCCAAAGAAGAGTTGGGAGGGCTTAGTCGGCTCTCTTGTCTTCACGGTCATTGGAGGCATTCTCGCCTTTACATACATTATGGATATGCATTGGTGGATTGGTGCAGTAGTCGGCTTAATGATTGTCTTTACTGCCACATGCGGGGATCTCATTGAAAGTGCGATGAAACGTGATTTAGAGCTTAAAGATATGGGCTCACTTCTGCCCGGACATGGCGGAATATTGGACCGCTTGGACTCTGTTTTAATTTCAGCACCTGCATTGTGGTTAGCACTTGAGTTAGTTAAGGCCTGGCTATGAGTGTTCCCGAGATTAATTTAGTTTTCGATGAGCCCGTTCAGCGCAAAAAAGGACCCAAACACTTAGCTGATTACTCACCCGAAGAGCGTCGTGAAGTAGTAAAGGCGCTAGGTCTACCTGCCTTTAGAGCCACTCAAGTTGCAACCCATTATTTTTCACATCTTTCAAATGATCCACA
>JBILUX010000156.1:0-3288 GCA_044370765.1 Candidatus Planktophila sp.
AACTTTAACCGTAATTGTTGCAAGCTTCTCATAAATCGGGCGCCTCACATCGTATAACGCCTGCCATTGAGCGCGCGGATTTCCTAACAATAGGGGCCGATCTCGGTTAAAGCCCACCCGAGGTGCGGCGATAGAAAGTGAGACATCGAGAAAGACAATTGGAGCACCAGACTCTATGAGTAAGCGTTGAGCTCGATCGGCGATTGGGGCACCTCCGCCAAGAGAGAGGATGCAATTCCTATCGAGTAGGCAGGTTTTGAGCGTTTCAAATTCAAGATCCCGAAAAACCTCTTCACCCTCATCTACAAAAATATCTGAAATCTTCTTGCCAGCGTTTTTTTCGATAACAAAATCCGAATCCAAAAAACCGACTCCGATTGATTTTGCTAGGGCCTTAGCAACGGTCGATTTACCCGCCCCGGGTGGACCAATTAAGACTGCCTGTGGCATCTCTTATGACCTACTTAAAATTTAGATTGTTTATGTAGCTCTGGAAATTTCTGCGTGTTTCTCCCACACTGTCGCCACCAAATTTTTCTAGAACTGCCTGCGCGAGTACTAGAGCCACCATCGCCTCTGCGACAACGCCCGCCGCTGGTACTGCACAGACATCTGAGCGTTGATTAATCGCTTTAGCTGCCAAGCCCGTAGCCACATCGATCGTATCTAATGCCTTTGGAACCGTTGAAATTGGTTTCATCGCTGCACGTACACGCAGAATTTCACCGTTGGACATCCCGCCCTCGGTGCCTCCGGCACGGTCGGTTCGGC
This sequence comes from Candidatus Planktophila sp., assembly GCA_044370765.1. Lineage (GTDB taxonomy): Bacteria > Actinomycetota > Actinomycetes > Nanopelagicales > Nanopelagicaceae > Planktophila. The sequence continues at coordinate 772 of JBILUX010000156.1, forward strand.
GAATAATCTTTCCCTCAGGTGACTTTTCAATCTCATCATGGGCAACGCTGCCGCGACGTGTTGCAGTTTCAAAGCCATCACCAACTTCGACGCCTTTAATCGCTTGAATACCCATGAGCGCCCCCGCTAATTGCGCATCTAAACGTCGATCCCAATGAACATGTGAGCCGAGTCCCGGTGGCATATTGAAGGCGAGTACCTCTACGACACCGCCCAATGTGTCTCCATCAGAGTGTGCGCTAGCAATCTCTTTAAGCATTAACTCACTCGTAGAAGCATCTGCACATCGAACGGGATCGTCGTCAATTCTCTGCATATCCCCTACTTGCGGCAGAGCGGTTCCTGCCGGAACTCGAACACTACCGATTGATAAAACATGACTTAAAATCGTAACCCCAACACTCTGCTCTAGAAAATTACGAGCTACCGCACCAAGTGCTACTCGTGAAGCGGTCTCGCGTGCACTTGCCCGCTCAAGAATTGGACGTGCGTCATCAAGGTCATATTTTTGCATCCCAACTAAATCTGCATGCCCTGGTCGTGGACGCGTTAATGCTGCGTTGCGAGCCAATGTTTCGATCTCTTCTAAGGGAACAGGATCTGCCGACATGATCTTTTCCCACTTTGGCCACTCCGAATTTGCAATCTGAACGGAGATTGGACCTCCCTGCGTCAAACCCAATCGAACTCCCCCAAGAATTGTGACCTTGTCAGCTTCAAAACTCTGACGTGCTCCGCGACCGACTCCTAGACGTCGACGAGCTAGATGAAAATCTATATCTGCAGTTGTTATCTCGACCGAGGCGGGAATGCCCTCGACAATTGCACTAAGGGCTTGACCATGAGACTCACCAGCTGTTAACCAACGCATCTGCGTATTGTTGCAGAGATGGAGCTCTACCCGCAGCCAAATAGAGCATGGTTCCGAAAATAATTGCGAAAGCAAGCGGAATGCTGCGCGGAATACTTTGCCGAGCGCCCCAGATCGCAATAATCTGCAGTACTGCCGCGAGATACATGCAGAAGAAGAGGAGCGCTACATCTGCAATGCTTGTGAGATTAAGAGCAAGCGATATTGCGAGTATAAGTTTTGCATCGCCGACCCCCATTTTCAGTATCACCACAGCAAATAAAGTTGAAGCCACGCATAAGATTAAACTCTGCATCGAAGCTATCCCGGAGACTATCCGTATTGCCGCTACCCAGTAGAGAATAAACGCGAGATAGATATTCGGAATTCGTCGGTATTGCCAATCGGCGAGAAGGATTGGAACTGCGAAGAGAAAGACGGCAGCCATAAGATGAGGCTAATTGACTACAGCGAGACCTAAAATCCTATGTGGATACTTTTAACGCCTTGAGCGCATGCTTGCGCATAAGTTCGGCCATACTTGTTCGATCAAATGAAACACCGGAGAAGATCCGGACCTGATCAATACCTTGATGGATCAAGAGATCTAAGCCATCAATTATCTGACCGCCGTTGGCTTTCCAAGCCGACAAAGCCGCCGTTGGCCAAGGATTATAAAGAACGTCGAAAAAAACTGATGAGGGGTTCTTTGGAAAATAGGATGTAAGGCGATCGCTAGCACCCTCTGGCGTCGTTGAGATGATTAAGTCGACCTGCTCAAAGAGGGTTGTCTCATTCCAATCAACAAAATCTAAATCGGAGATCTCTACCGAGTTTGAAATCCCCTCTACTCGAGAAAGGGAGCGATTCATGACTGTAATACGTGTAGCGATTCCATCACAGGCCGCTGCCGCCGCACGCGCAGTGGCCCCCGCACCGATAATCAGAACGTCACCACTTGCATCTATGCCATGTGAAGCCAGAGCGTGGGTGATTCCCGAAACATCTGTCGTAGTCGCCTCCCAATCACTCTCGCTCCTGAATAAAGTATTTGCACTTCGAATTTTCTGCGAGAGCTCAGAAACATTATCGGTAAAGCTTAAAACCTCTTCCTTCAGCGGCATCGTCAATGAAAAACCAGCCCAGTTTTCATCGCACTCATTGAGAAACTTCTCAAGTTCTCCACTTTTTATCTCAATACGCGTGTATTCGCTTTCCAATCCGAGCTCTGAATATGCAATCGTATGGAGCAATGGGCTGAGAGAATGCGCAATCGGCGAGCCTAGAACAGCGGCTTTAATCACTTGAAAGCACCTGCCTTTCGGTTCTTTTCATAGAGGAGTTTCCACGTGATGAACTCATCATGTGAGGCGGTAAAACGTGTATCCCCAGGGGCAACTGTAATGAAATAGAGCCAATCCCCGAGTGCGGGATTCAGGGCTGCAGCCATCGCCTCTGTTCCGGGATTACCTATGGGACTAGGCGGCAATCCATAATATTTATAGGTGTTGTAGGGAGATTTTATCAACGTTGACGAAGTGCTCAAGAAGATCTGACCACGTACTTTCTTTATGTAATGAACCGTCGAATCCATCTGCAGCGGCATCGAAATTTTGAGTCGATTAAAGACGACTCGAGCTACTTTTCCGAAATCTGCCGTATCGCCT
>JBILUX010000157.1:0-3262 GCA_044370765.1 Candidatus Planktophila sp.
ATTGATTTCATTGCTGAGAGCTCGTTAAAGGTGATTGTTGAAATCAGTGAACTCTTATCAGGCCAATTCCGGTAGATCCCAGAGACATCGGTGAGGATGATAAGCGAACTTGCATCCATCGCCCCTGCAATTGCAGCGGCAGCTAAATCTGCATTCACATTCAACCCATCGCCACTGATCTCATCGGCAGCGATTGGGGAAAGGACGGGGACTTTGCCGTTTGATAGGAGAGATTTAATTGCGTTGGTATCTACAGAGACAACATCTCCAACCTGACCAAGTTCTACAGCACTTCCATCGGATAGTGAATTTTTCTTGCGCGCAATCAGGGTTGGTAATGTGCGACCCGAAAGCGCCTCGGCTGGAACTCCACCAACGCACAGAGCCGTTGCTAACCCTTGACCCACCTCGGTAACAAGCACTCTTTCAACTACATCAAAGGCTTGAGGTGTTGTGTACCTAAAACCGCCAATAAATCTACTTTCTATGCCAGCTGCAGATAACGCCTTATCTATCTGCGGGCCCCCTCCATGGACTACGACTATTGATTCGCCCACACTTAGTGCGCCTGATATAGCTTGGCTGAAACCACCGTCTTCATCAGTCATTGCATGACCTCCGAACTTGACCACGATCATGTTGAGTAGGCCGAATTCTCGTGAACATAATCATGGGAAAGATCATTTGTTAATACCGTGGCCGTTGAACTTCCTATTTTAAGATCGATTTCAATGACAACTTCACGAGAAGTAAAATCCACTGTGGATTTATCCTCATCCGGCGCGCTGTTAGTGCAGACAGCAACACCATTGAGAATCACGTCAATGGCAAGAGGATCCATTGCAGCATCGGCCGTGCCAACGGCAGCTAGTACACGACCCCAATTGGGATCGCCACCAAATATCGCCGCCTTTAGAAGATTGTTTCGAGCACATGCTCTAGCGACATTGACCGCATCTGATTCGGTGCCTGCGTTCTTAACGATGATCGAAACACTTTTTGTCGATCCCTCAGCATCAGCGATCAGTTGAGCGGCAAGTGAGCCACAAACATCCATCAGAAGCTCTTCAAGCTCGGCATCGGAGATGCTCTTTCCACTTGCACCCGAAGACATAAATAAGACGGTGTCATTTGTGGAGGTGCAGCCATCGGAGTCAATTCGATTATATGTTCTATCTGTTACCCGCGAGAAAATCTCTTGCGCCCTACTAGAGACCGCTGCATCGGTCATCACAACAGATAACATGGTTGCCAAAGCCGGTGCGAGCATTCCAGCTCCTTTAGCGATTCCTGAAATCTCTACGCCGTACTTAGCAACAGTTGCTATCTTTGGTATGGAGTCGGTTGTCATGATTGCTTGGGCTGCACGATCTAGATTATTAATCCCCATATCGGCCGCCACTCTCTTAATGCCATCCGTGAGTTTATCCATCGGCAATAACTCGCCAATTAATCCCGTTGAGCAAACAATCACTTCTCCTGAAGAGACTGCTAATAGCTCACCAACTAGTTCAGCCGTGACATGTGTGTCAATGAATCCTTGTGGGCCAGTACAAGCATTTGCACCACCTGAATTTAAGACGACTGCACGTACCAGGCCACCTTTAGCCACCTCTTTCGACCAAATGACTGGTGCTGCAACTACTTTGTTGGTTGTAAATACCGCTGCGGCATCAAAGCGTGGGCCTTGATTTTCAATAATCGTTAAGTCAAGTGCCCCAGTGCTCTTTAAGCCCGCAGCCACTGCACCTGCGCGAAAACCTTGCGGTAATTTCATATTCCTAGCCCATCCATGGATAAACCAGAGCCTTCATCTAACCCACAGATCAAATTTGCATTTTGAATTGCCTGTCCAGCGGCACCCTTACCAAGATTATCAATCGCAACGGAGATGATTAGACGATTCGTATGATCATCGACCGCTACCTGGATCTGCACTTTGTTGCTACCCGTCAGCGCACCTGTCTTAGGCATGTGGCCCAAAGGCAGTACATCAACGAAGAGTTCAGATGCATAAGCCTTGACATAGAGTGCATGAACCTGTTGTGTCGTCATTGACTGAGTCAATTTTGCAGTAATTGTTGAGAGTATTCCACGAGGCATTGGAGCAAGAACTGGAGTGAATGATATTTTGGAAGGTTTTTGCGCCACAGCAGATATCGCCTGCTCAATTTCAGGTGTGTGCTGGTGAACTCCCCCGAATTTGTATGATGTCAGCGAGCCCATAACCTCACTTGCGATTAGATTTATTTTTGCACTTCTGCCAGCTCCGGTTGTGCCTGAAGCGGCAACGACCACGATATCTGAAACATCGATAAGCCCAACGGCAGGAGCAATTCCGAGCGAGATAGAGGTGGCGTAGCAACCCGGGTTTGCCACTCTCGTTTCTCTCTTGATCGCATCACGTTGACCAGAAGCGAGCTCTGGTAATCCGTAGACCCAAGCCCCTGCATGCTCGCCGCCATAATACTTTTCCCATTGGCTTGCATCTTCTAATCTGAAATCCGCACCTAGATCGACGATCTTTACATTCGATGGAATCTTTGAAATAAGAGCAGCTGACTCACCATGTGGAAGAGCTAGGAAAACTAGTTCAATAGCTGAAAAATCTATGTCATCGGGGGTGACAAATTTACGGCCTACGTAACTCTGTAACTGCGGATGTACCGATGTAACTAACTCCCCCGCATTACTGTGTGCGGTAATTGTTACAACTTCAAATTGTGGGTGAACTGCTAATAATCGCAGAAGCTCTCCTCCTGCGTAGCCACTTGCTCCGATAACCGCTGTTTTCATGGATGCAGAGTAGCTGATTATCGATATTTATGCAATCTTATGCATATTTATGCGGTGCGCAACACCGCGCCACATTTAGCAAAGGCCACGGCAGTTGCCGCTTCTCGCATCGCTGAGACCTCATCGCCCGTAAGGGTTCTATTGGGTGCGCGAAATGTCAGCGTGAAGGCCAGCGAAATCTTCCCGTCCCCAATCTTGTCGTAGCGATCAAAGCAGGTAATGGATTCAAGAAGCTCTCCTGCGCCTTCGCGAAGCGCCGCCTCTACAGATTGGGCGCTCATGGTCGAGTCAACGATGAGTGCAACATCCTGGAGAGCTGCCGGCATTGTCCCTACCGTTGTTGGTCTGACTAACTGCGAATGCGGCAGCGCGCTGAGCGCAACTGCAAATGCAACAGAGCGTTCAGGTAAACCATAGGCGGCCACAATTCGAGGGTGAAGTTCGCCGGCATGAGCTACCGCTTTGC
>JBILUX010000160.1:0-3133 GCA_044370765.1 Candidatus Planktophila sp.
TAGACCTGACCTGTTGTTACATTTGCCGAGCCATGCAGATTCGTATCTAAAAAGCGCTCATAATGGCCGATATCTAGATCTGTCTCTGCGCCATCATCGGTTACAAAAACCTCGCCATGTTGAAATGGATTCATTGTGCCGGGATCGACATTTAAGTAGGGATCTAACTTTTGCATAGTGACACGAAGGCCTCTAGCTACCAATAATCTTCCAAGAGATGAGGCGGTGAGTCCTTTTCCAAGAGATGAGGCGACTCCGCCGGATACAAAGAGGTGTTTCGTCACATGTTGCTGGCCCATGGGAGTCGAACCTATCACTTAATTGAGCCGCCCTCTTACACCTTCAGAGATAGCAGCTCGGCGGCGTGTTCTCTGGCGCTCACGGAGTTCTCAAACCCTGCCAGCATTCGAGCAATCTCTTCTATGCGATCTTCGCCCTCGACTTTTCTCACATCACTTTGGCTTACTGAGCCATCAATATTTTTCGTTACGACGAAATGTGAATCTGCCCATGCTGCAACTTGTGGAAGGTGCGTGACGACGATTACTTGAGCATGGCGTGAGAGCGCATGAAGCCGTCTTCCGACTTCTATCGCCGCCTTGCCGCCAACTCCTGCATCTACTTCATCGAAAACATATGTACCCACTGGATGTGATGCGGCAATTACGACTTCCAAGGCCAACATCACACGTGACATCTCTCCGCCACTTGCACCCTTTGCTAAGGCAACGAGGGGTGCATCCTTGTGGGAAGAGATATGCATAGAAACTTCATCACAACCAGTTGCAGTGAAATCCGATTCTTTTAGTGCGGTGTAATCCACACTCTCAACGCGTGCAGAGAATGTTGTATGCGGCATAGATAACTGCTGTACCTCCGATGTAACACGCACACCCAAATCTTCAGCGGCTTTATTGCGAAGCTTTGTTAACTCTTTTGCAGCAACTACTAACGCCTTCTTAATTCCAACTAGCTCGGACTCCATCTCAGTGAGGCGATCATCGCCGCCCTCTAAATCAGCGATCTCGTTGGATGAGGATTCAAAACGTTTAATGAGCAGATCTGCTTCAACCTCAGGTGTTCCACCACTGCCATATTTCTTTACTAGGGTGTGAATCGAGAGTTTTTTCGCGTTCAATAAATCCAATCCTGCTGGATCTGCCTCCAGGGAGTTTGTATAAGTAGCAAGCTGGCCACGAGCATCATCGATAAGAAAAAAGGCCTCACTGAGCTGGGAATGGATAACCTCAAGCGCTGGATCTTTTGATTTAGCGCTCTCCAAAGCCCGACGCGCGGTTCCCAGCGCCGTCAGTACTCCTGACTCTTCATCATCTACTGCCTGTGTTGCCGACTCTCCGGCAATTCGTAACTCTTCAACATTTGATAAGCGATCTATCGCGCTATTGATTTCACCATACTCACCTAGTTTTAGCTTTAGCGTCGAAAGCGCGGCGGTGAATTCGCGTAACGTCTTGAGCTCATTGTCGGCCTGGTCAACGCTTTTACGCAGAGCCTGGATTCTAGATTTCAAACTCTGATATTGAGAGAGAACAGATGAATAAAGATCCATAGCTCTTTGAAACTCTTCGCCTGCGAATCTATCGAGTAGCTCACGCTGTTTGGCGCTCTTACTAATATTGGTATTAGCGGCTTGGGCATGAACCTCGACCAATAGTTCACTTACTGTCGCCAATGTGCCTGCAGTTACTAAGACGCCATTGGCGGTCGCCTTGCTCTTTCCATCTACATTGACGGTGCGAGTAATGATGAGCTGACCATCCTCAACCACCACGCCACAATCATCGAAGCTATGGTTTTGATTTGGCGGAATCGTAAAACTGCCGCTGGCTAAAAGTCTTTCGCTCCCTTTTCGAACTAATGCACTATCGCTCTTGCCGCCCAATATGAGGTTAAGGGCAGTTAAAATCATAGTTTTTCCCGCGCCCGTTTCTCCTGAGAGAACCGTCAAACCTTTAGAGATCTCTAACGTTGCTTGATCGATGACACCGATAGATTTAATCGTAATCTCATCGAGAAATGTCCGCTCACTCACCGCGCCAACCTTGAACCGGTAGTTTGAATTTGGCTACTAATCGATCGCTAAAAAGAGTATTACTTAAGTGCGCTAAACGAACAACGGCGTTATCTTTCGAAATATGTACTCGATCGCCCTCTAAAAGTTCGAAGTTGCGAAGGGAATCAGAGGAGAGCAATGCCTGTGCCGATTCAATTCGAACCACAATCTCTGATTGAGTTGAAATTACTAACGGACGTGAAAAGAGAGCATGGGCAGAGATTGGTAGAACCACTAAGGCATCTACCTCTGGCCAAACGACTGGCCCGCCAGCAGAAAAAGCGTAGGCCGTTGAACCCGTTGGAGTTGAACAGATTAAACCATCGCAACCCCATCGTGAGATAGGGCGTTTATCGATCTCTAAAAATAGTTCAACCATCGTTGCATGCCGACGTTCGACGGTAACTTCATTCAGTGCCCATCCTTGCGAGACTTCAGTATCACCTCTAATAACTGAGTATTTAAGAGTCATTCGCGAATCAATTACATACTTCTTTTCGGTGATAGCACTTACAACTACATCAAGAGAGAGTTTTTCTACCTCGGCCAAAAACCCAACGTGACCAAGATTGACCCCCAGCAGAGGAATTTGATGATTTCTTGTAACCTCAGCAGCACGCAGCATTGTTCCATCGCCTCCGAGTACGACACCCACTTCTAGCTCTGGTAGCTCATCAACGTTGCAGTTGGTCACTCCGTCGATCGAGATATCGGAAATCGTATAGAGAGAAAAGCCAGCGCTACGAAAATCCTTAGCAAGTTTGATTGCCGCCTCAACGGCCTGTGGGCGCGTTGGATTGCAGACAAATAATAGATTGCGCACTACGCCGGTCCCTCTTGGATAGCTCGATCGAGAGCTTCATGATCAATTGCAGGTGCCCCTCGCTTTAGCCAGAGGAAATACTCAACATTTCCAGCTGGTCCTGGAAGAGGGCTGGCAACAATTGCCATGGTTCCGAGCCCTACGTCGTAGGCAGAGTCGGCGACGTCAATCACGGCTGATTTTCGAAGCTGGGGATCGCGCACCACTCCCCCTGCGCCCAATTTTTCGCGCCCGAC
>JBILUX010000161.1:0-3131 GCA_044370765.1 Candidatus Planktophila sp.
GCTTGTTATGCGGTTTCATATTTTGGCTCAGGCAATGAGAGTTTGTATGGCAACCCTCTAGGTTTCACGCTCTTTACGACAAGTGCCGTGTTCTTTATTGAACTTGCATATGTCGTGACTGGAGCTCTACTGGGAGTGCAGTCAGGGAGCTTTGCTCAAATTCTGATTACGATATTTGGAATCTCTCTGTGGAGTTTGGTTGCAACTCCAATCTTTCTGCCCCTCTTCTCTCGCCTTCATTCATTAGTCTTTAATACGCGGTCGGCGATATGAACCAACGCTCGCGCCTGAATTTACTCGTCGTACAGATATTAATTATTTCACTCATGGTCGCACTTTTTGGGCGATTATTTTATTTACAAATAGCCGCCGGTCCTAAGTACCGTGATGCAGCGTTGAGTATTCAGAGCCGTGATGTCGTATCACCAGCCAATCGAGGGCTGATTGTCGATTCATCAGGGGTGCCATTAGCCCTTAATAAGGTAGGTCTTGCAATTACTATTGATCGAATCGCTATTGATAAGCAGCCCGATAAAGGCGTAGCCGTGATGGTTCGATTGAGTAAATTATTAAAACTTCGCTATACCGATATCTATCGTAATACTCGCCTATGTGGCGAGCTCCCCAAAGGTCAAAGAGCAGGTTGCTGGACGGGCTCACGCTACCAACCGATTCCTATTACTAAAGAGGCCGATCCAGATATTGCCTTACAGATTGTTGAGCGCTCAGATCAATTTCCTGGAGTAGATGCTCAGCCCGTAGCGATTCGAAACTATCCGGGAATAGTTGGAGTCAATGGTGCTCATGTTCTCGGTTATGTTGGTCCATTGACCGAGAGCGATCTTTCCCTAGGAAATGGCAGGCAGTATTTCAGGAGTGAAACAATTGGTAAGTCGGGACTAGAGATTACCTATGATGAATTTTTGCGTGGCACACCGGGAATTCGAACATTAATCGTTGATCGCAAAGAGGCAATTACATCGCAAGGTAAAAAAACAGCGCCAATTCCCGGTAATCATTTGGTGACATCTCTAGATGTGCGCCTGCAAGCGGCGGCTGAAGTTGCACTAGCTGATGCCGTAAAACGTGGTCGGGCAAATGGCTACACATCTGATTCAGGGGCAGCCGTCGTTATGGATATTAGAAATGGTCAGATACTTGCCATCGCTTCTTATCCAACTTATGACCCTAACGCTTTCGAAAAGGGTTTAACAGTTGAACAGGCTTCAGATCTTTACAGCGAGAAGAAGGCAGTTCCTGCGCTATCTCGTGCACTACAAGGTCTTTACGCCCCAGCTTCCACTTTTAAATCTGTCTCCGTTATCGCAGCTGCAGCAGCGGGCTATAACTTAAGCGCCTCCTATAGCTGTCCAGCTGAAGTGCAAGTTGGAGATCGCGCATTCCAGAACTTTGAAAGCAGATCTCAAGGCACAATGAGTTTAAAGAAAGCGATCGCCGTTTCATGCGACACAATCTGGTATCGAATCGCCTTTGATGAGTGGCTGCGTGATGGTGGACTACGACCAAAATCAAACCCGAACGACTACTTCTTTAAAGCCGCCCAAAGCTTTAATATCACTCAAAAAACCGGTATCGATTTACCGTCCGAATCCTCGTCCCGTTTGGCCGATCGCGACTATAAAAAGAGTTGGTACCAGCAAAATAAAGATTTCTACTGTAACTATAAAGATCGTGCTACCAAAGCTCAACAAACGCCCTTCTTGGTTTTGCTGGCAAAAGAGAACTGCGTTGATGGAGACAAGATTCGTGCTGGTGATGCCGTCAACTTCTCTATTGGGCAGGGCGATACGGTTGTAACGCCTCTTAAGTTAGCGCAGATGTATGCAGCCATTGGAAATGGTGGAACGATTTGGCAGATGATGATCGGTAAGGCAATTGTGACAACAGATGGAACAGTTGTGAAGAAGATGGCTGCGAAGAAACTAGGTTCGTTAACAGCCTCACCCGCAACCATAAAATTCTTGCATGGCGCCCTACGCGAAGTAGTGGTTTCAGGAACAGGCGCGGGGGCATTCGCAGGTTTCCCAATTCCAATTAGCGGTAAGACTGGAACAGCCGAAGTATTCGGGCGTAATTTAAATGGTTCGCTCAAAGACAATACATCGTGGTTTGCCTCATATGCACCGACTAACCGCCCCCGATATGCAGTTGTCATGATGGTCAGTCAGGGCGGATTTGGTGCATCGACCTCAGGCGTTGGTGTTAGAAAAATCTATGAAACTTTGTTTGGTGTCAAAGGTAATAAAGTCATACCCGGAGCTGCGATTTTCCCTGCAGGAAAGCCACCCACTAAACTTCCCAAGATTTCCCCTGCAACTAAGCCAAAGGTGGCGCCATGAGTCAGATATCTGCGCGTCAGCGCCTGTATCGCCGCAGCCGTTCATCAATTTTCCATGGCTTTGATCCTGTACTGACTGTTGCAGTGTCGCTTTTACTCTTCATTGGCACATTGTTGGTCTATGCCGCAACCCGTGATTGGTATGCACGTAACGGCTTAGATCCGCAGTACTACTTAAAGCGACACGTGATTAACATTGCAATTGGTGTGCTTCTTGCCTACGGCACAACTGTTATTGACTATCGATTGCTGCGCGCATACACCCCAATTTTCTGGGGCTTAGGAGTTTTAGGGCTGGTAATAGTTTTAATTCCAGGCCTTGGCAGCACCGTTAACGGTGCCCGCGCCTGGATCGCACTTCCTGGTGGTTTTCAGATTCAACCGGCAGAGTTGGCCAAGATTGCAATAATTATTGGAATGTCGATGTTGTTATCAGAGCGCACGCATGACAGCGATGAACCAAATTCGCGCGATGTACTTCAAGCGCTAGTTGTTGCAGCTATTCCCGTTCTATTAATTATTATGCAGCCTGATATGGGAACTGTCTTTATTATTAGCGCTTCAGTTGTCACCATTATCGCAGTCTCGGGTGCACCTTCACGTTGGGTGGCAGGACTTTTAATTGTTGCAGTTTTAGGGGCAGTCGTTGCTACTAAGACGGGTGTGATTAGTGAGTACCAACTTAATCGTTTGCAAACATTTGTCGATCCCACTGCAGATACACAAGGTGCCGGATATCAACTACGACAAGCACGTATCACGGTTGGCTCTG
>JBILUX010000162.1:0-3106 GCA_044370765.1 Candidatus Planktophila sp.
TGATTTCTTAACTGCAGCTTTCTTTACAGGTGCGCTTTTTTTCGCAGCGTTCTTCTTGTTACCCTTATTTTTGAGCGCACTAAATACAGCCACAATCGTCCTTTGGTTTTATCAGCGATGCGCTGAAGCGATGTCTATATTATAATTTATCCACAGGGGTAAATGCACATCGAAAACACCGGTTTTAAGCGATTAAGAGAGTGCGAGCGCCTCTCGGATCACATTTCCCACGGATTCGACCTCAACGAGGAAGCCATCATGGCCAAAAGGTGATGAAATCGTTACTAAAGGGGCGGCAAATGGGGCGAGCTCGGCGATCTCAGCCTGCAGGCGCACGGGAAAGAGCCGATCTGTATCGATAGAGACCACGACTACGGGGATTTGAATTCCAGCCAGAGCCGCTGCAACTCCCCCTCGATCTCGACCAATATCGTGGCTATTCATCGCCTCGGTCAGGGCGATATAGGTATTTGCATCAAATCGAGCGGCAAGTTTGTCGGCTTGATGATCTAAATAGGATTCAACGGCAAATCGACCGGTGTCATCTCCCTGAAGCTCACGTCCAAAGCGCACATCCATTTCGGCCTCGGTGCGATAGGTCAGATGGGCTATCCGCCTGGCGATTCCCATTCCCTCGATTGGACCTAGCGCCTTGTCGTAGTAATCCCCACCGTAATAATTGGGATCTGTTTTTATCGCCCGAATCTGAATCGACGATGTTCCGATTTGATCCCCTGTTGCAACGGCTGAAGAGCCAATCGTGCAGATAGCTCCAACGCGATCTGGCAGCTGCACCGCCCATTCAAGAGAGCGCATTCCGCCAAGTGAGGGCCCAACGGCCAGGCGGTATTTCTTAACTCCTAATGCATCACTAAAGGCCACCTCAGCTGCGACCATGTCTCGAATCGTCACCGATGGAAAGCGTGAGCCATAACGCTGGCCATCGGGTGCAATCGATGATGGCCCCGTTGTACCTTGGCAACCGCCGATCACATTCGGACACACTACAAAATACTTATCTGTATCAAATGGCAGTCCAGGGCCAACCATCGATGGCCACCAACCGGTCACATCCGACCAACCAGTTAAAGCATGGTTAACTAAAATCGCATTATCTTTGTCGGCATTTAATACGCCCCAACTGTGATATGCGATAGTGACATCTTCTAGAGTTTCGCCATCTTCTAGAAGTAAGTCACCGATATTTATAAAAAGGCGATCACCGGGTGCATGGGTTTCAAGCCATGCCCCGGTAACCGACGCCTTTGTTTGACTCATTACTTAGCTGCTGCGAACCCATCGCTTAGATCGGCCTTGATATCTTCGATGTCTTCAAGTCCAACCGATAGGCGAATCAAGCCAGGATTTACTCCAGCATTGAGTAGCTCTTCGGCAGATAGCTGCGAATGAGTCGTTGAAGCTGGGTGAATAACAAGTGATCGCACATCGCCAATATTGGCAACGTGAGAGTGCAAAGTCAGCGCTTCAACAAACTTCTTGCCCGCTTCGATTCCGCCCTTGATTTCAAAGGAGAGAACAGATCCTGAGCCCTTAGGTGCATATTTAGTAGCTAGTGCGTTGTATGGAGAGTTGGGCAGCCACGAGTAGTTCACTTTCTCTACTTGTGGGTGAGCTGCAAGCCATGTTGCAACCGCCTTAGCGTTTTCTAAATGTTGTTTCATGCGAAGCGTCAACGTCTCAAGACCCTGTGCAAGTAACCAAGCATTGAATGGGCTAACTGCCGCTCCAATATCGCGAAGCAGAGTCAAGCGAATCTTAAAGATGTATGCCAAGTTTGCACCAAATGCGCTACCAACACCAAGGGCTTGGGCATAGACCAGGCCGTGATATGAAGGATCTGGAGTATTAAAGCTTTTGAACTTCTCTGGATAGAGTGCGTAATCAAAGTTACCTGAATCCACGATTGCACCAACAACTGCATTTCCATGGCCTGAGAGAAACTTAGTTGCCGAGTGCACAACAACATCTGCACCGAACTCAATTGGACGAATGACATATGGTGTTGCAACTGTGTTATCGACGATAAGTGGGACATGGCTCTCATGTGCAACTTTTGCAACGGCTGCGATATCTAAAATATCGTTATTAGGGTTTGAGATTGTCTCACCGAAAAACGCCTTAGTGTTTGGACGAACAGCTTTGCGCCACTCCTCTGGATCATTGGGATTATCGACGAAGGTAACTTCGACACCAAATGTTGGCAAGGTGTAGTGGAACAAGTTATATGTTCCGCCATAGAGATACTTCGATGAAACGATGTGATCGCCCGCAGTTGCAACTGCTAATACTGCAAAAGTTGTAGCAGCAGATCCCGATGCAAGTAGTAATGCTGCAACGCCACCTTCAAGGGAAGCGATGCGCTTTTCAACGACATCCTGCGTTGGATTCATGATGCGGGTATAGATATTTCCAAGCTCTGCGAGTCCAAATAGATCGGCGGCATGTTTAGTGTCGCGGAATTGATATGCAGTTGTCTGATAGAGCGGTAGCGCGCGAGCGCCAGTTGTTGGATCTGCAACCTGCCCGGCGTGAATCTGACGGGTTTCAAAGGCTGCCTCGTCGAATGAAAATGATGACATGTTTTTTCGTTCCTCCCAGTTATGGGACCACTCAAAAGCTCACAGCCAACGTTGGCAGTAATACGGTTCGAGTGATCCACGCTTATCGATGGCGTTGTTGCTATCGATCTGGTCTTCACCCGGAGCACCCCACCGTGGTGGAGGGTTGCCGTCTAGCAAGCCGGGGCTATGCGCTAGAACTCATGACCTGGGAGGACTGTAACAGATGAACTCTTTACTCAAAAATCCCAGCGGTGACCTTTGGGTGAAGCTCAGTTCGCATGGCGGCAAAGGCCGCCGATGGCCAGCCCGATCCAAAGACCCGGCGCAGCAAAATCGTCAGTGAATACGCTGGCTGGTCAAGGGTTGCACGGTCGAGGGCTTGATAGGCAAGGGGAATGTCTGAGCGCTCATAGGCAAGGGTTGCAAAGAGACAGGCCACTGGGGCGACGTATCCCTCGGGGGCGACCTGAAGCAGGTGATGCCACATCCCCCAATAGGTTTGAAAGCTCTGCGCGTTATGCGAG
>JBILUX010000163.1:0-3050 GCA_044370765.1 Candidatus Planktophila sp.
AGATGCCAGGTTTTCGGCCGCTGAAGTAAATGCCGCCGAGCTTGAAGATATTAGGGCACTAATCCGCAAAGTAAAGCCTGATGTGGTCATCAATGCTGTGGATCCACGTTTTGTTATGCCGATATTTTTAGCCTGCGAGATTGAGAATACGAACTACATAGATATGGCGATGTCTCTTTCGCGCCCGCATCCGCACTATCCAAATACAGAAACAGGCGTGAAGCTTGGCGATGAACAGTTTGCACGCGACTGGAACTGGAAAGAACGAGATATCTACGCATTAGTTGGCATGGGTATCGAACCTGGAATGAGTGATGTCTTTGCGCGATATGCATCAGATCATCTATTTAGCCGCCTTGATTCGGTGACGATTTTTGATGGCTCTAATTTAGTTGTAGAGGGCTATGACTTTGCTCCATCGTTTTCAATCTGGACAACTATTGAAGAGTGTCTAAATCCCCCATTGGTTTGGGAGGATGGCCGTGGTTGGTTTACAACCGAGCCCTTTAGTGAGCTAGAGATCTTTGACTTTCCAGAAGGCATTGGACCAGTTGAGTGCGTCAATGTTGAGCACGAAGAGGTTGTACTGATCCCACAGAAAGTAGATGCTAAGAAAGTTAATTTCAAATATGGTCTTGGAGCACAGTTCATCACAACTCTAAAGACAATACATATGTTAGGAATGGATCGCAAAGAGCACGTTGATGTTCAAGGGATTTCAGTTTCTCCACGAGATTTACTTGCAGCCTCCTTGCCGGATCCAGCAACGCTTGGATCTCGTATGAAGGGTAAGACGTGCGCAGGTGCACTTGTTAAGGGGTTGGACAAAGAGGGTAAGGCCTATGCCTGCTATCTCTATAACGTCGTCGATAATGAGTGGTCCATGGCCGAATATGGAGATCAAGCAGTTGTGTGGCAGACAGCTGTAAATCCAGTCATCGCAATGGAGCTTATTCATAAAGGTATCTGGAAGCCCGAAGGTGTTGCAGGTCCAGAGTGGTTTGATGCAAAGCCATTCTTGGATTCATTAGAATCATATGGAACGCAGTGGAAGATTCGCGATGAAAGTACCGAGGGAATCGTAATTTAGATGAAGAAGAGTTTCGATGTTGTAATAATCGGATCTGGCTTTGGTGGATCGGTCTCTGCGCTTCGCTTGCGCGAAAAGGGCTATAGCGTCGCTGTTTTAGAGGCTGGGCGCCGCTTTGAAGATAAGGATTTTCCAAAGACATCCTGGCGACTCCGAAAATTTCTCTTCGCCCCGGCCCTTGGTTGCTATGGAATTCAGCGCATTCATGTGCTTCCCGATGTTTTAATTCTGGCTGGAGCCGGCGTCGGAGGTGGATCACTTGTCTATGCAAATACTTTGTATCAGCCTGGGGATGAGTATTTCAACGATCCTCAGTGGTCATCGATCACGGATTGGAAATCAGAGCTCGAACCATGGTTTGACCAGGCCCGACGAATGTTAGGCGTTGTAGAAAACCCATATTTTTCGCCAAGTGATCAAGCGATGAAGGATGTCGCCGACGAAATGGGTGTTGGGCATACCTTCAAAATGGCGCCGGTTGGAATCTACTTCGGTGAAGGTAAAGGCGTAAGCGCCAAAGATCCTTTTTTCGGTGGAGTTGGCCCTGATCGAAGTGGTTGCCAGCAGTGTGGTGCCTGTATGACGGGCTGTACATTCAACGCAAAAAATACTCTCCCTAAAAATTACTTAGGCTTAGCAGAGTCTGTAGGCGCAACTGTTTTCCCGATGACTACCGTTAAATCCTTTTCACAGAATTCAGATGGAAGCTGGAAGATTCGTGCAGTTAAAACTGATGATCCATTTGAAACGATAATTGATTTTAGCGCCACCCAGGTGATTATTGCTGCGGGTACTTTCAATACACAAAAACTTCTCCATAAGATGAAGTTGAAATCTCTTCCTAAATTATCTAACCGATTAGGGCAGCTCTCTCGCACAAATAGCGAGGCTTTAACGGGTGCGATGATGCCAAATACTGATATCGATTTCAGCGCAGGGAGTGCGATTACATCCTCGTTTTTCCCCGATGAGCATACGCATATCGAACCCGTTAGATACGGCAAGGGCAGTAACTTCATGGGCTTAATGCAGACCATCATGACCGATGGATATGACAGCAAAGGGCGAAGAAAACATTGGTTCAGGCAGTTCGTAGCTAATCCATCACTCCTTGGAAAGATTTTAAATGTTCGGCGATGGAGTCAGCGAACAGTCATTGCATTAACGATGCAAAATGTTGATTCATCTGTAACGGTTAGCGGAAAACGTGGCTTATTTGGTTGGCACTTAACCTCAAAAAATGATCCCTTGAAACCAAATGCCACGTATATTCCAGCGGCCAACGAGGTCGTGCGGCGCATTGCCGATAAGCATGGTGGAATTGCTGGAGGACATATAGGCGATCTCATCGACGCGCCATTTACGGCCCACTTTGTGGGTGGATGTGTAATCGGGGCGAGCGTCGAACATGGCGTAATCGATGCTTACCATCGCGTCTTTAACTATCCGAGCCTTCACATAGTCGATGGTTCAACTATTACAGCAAATCTTGGAGTTAATCCATCGCTTACAATTACCGCACAGGCCGAGCGCGCTTTATCAATGTGGCCCAACAAGGGCGATGCCGATATTCGTCCGGTACAAAGTGCAACGTATCAACGCATCTCCCCAATTGCACCGCATCAACCAGTAGTGCCAGCCGGCGCAATTGGCGAGTTAAAGATTACTTAGGAGAGCGATGCGATCGTGGGCGATAGTTACTGGGGCAACGTCTGGGATTGGTGAGAGTTTTACTCGCTTACTGGCCAGCAATAATTACAACCTCATTCTTGTTGCTCGAGACCTTGACCGCCTTCACGAGCGAGCAGCTGCACTTCAGGAAAAATTCGGAGTTGAGACGGTTGTTCTACAAGCCGATCTGTCGACCGATGAGGGTTGCTCGCTTATTGAGAGTTACATCGCAGAACATGAGATTGACGTACTAATCAATAATGCAGGTTTCGGCATCAACAAAGCCTTC